>PEYP01000025.1 GCA_002774315.1 Candidatus Stahliibacteriota bacterium CG08_land_8_20_14_0_20_40_26 | reverse complement strand
GATATCGTTTGGTTATTAGGTTATTAGGTTATCAGGTAATTTATCCCTTATCCTTTATCCTTTCAATCTGCAATCTAAATAGTCTGTACCACAAATCGGAAATAATTTCCGTTAAATTTCCGTTAAATTTCCGTTAAACAGATAGTTCGTAATATGTTAATTTTTTGCTTGTTCCCTTCTGGATTAACACTCCTTTATCAACTAATGACTTCAGGTCATTTCTTGCCATTCTATATGTTATTAAAAATAGTTCTGCATATTTCTTGCTTGTTATCCTCTTGTGTTCTTTCATATAGGCTATTGCTTTTCTTTGGCGTTCATTTAACCCCATGCTGTCTAAATAGCTATCTGTAAGTTTGGATTTCCAGAAAGTAACAATCAGACTCGTCCCGGTGAATTGAAAATCTGGTTCTGGAAGGCCCCAATCTCTACACCATTCTATAATCTTGTTTGTTCCAGTGCCTACCTCCTCAATGTACTTGACCCAGAAGAATTGCTTTGTTATTGATGGATTTGGGGGTATAGATTCGTGTTTCTGTCTCAAAGTTTCAACGGTCCATCCATCGGGGAGTTTTCCAGGATTCCAGAATTCAATCCTATCATCAAATATCCTGATTTGAACTTTGGATGTTGTTTTATAATCTCTATGGCATATGGCATTTGCAAGGGCCTCTCTCATTGCCTTTGGTGGGTACTCCCATCTCTCCTGTCTTTCAATTTTCCCTTGTTCAATCCATGCCGCCATGGCAATATTGTTGAAGATGAATTTCTCTGTCTCTGTTAGTTGATCAAATATATCCCCTTCAATCACTCTTAAATCAATCATCTCGCCAGTAACATCCACCCCCTTAAATCTGATGCCCTTGATCTCGGACTGTATAAAGAATCTCTGTGGGTCTCTGGCGAATAACAAGACAGCAGCATTTGTTGGTTTCCTGTTATGCAACAGTTTTAATCTCAATAATGCTTCATCAACGGGAGTGGTTTCTCCTATATCCAGACCTCTTTCATGTTTTGCCTTCATTAGAAACCACCTAACCTTTTCTTCATCAATATCCACTAAACTTGCTTCTTCGCATATCTGTAAATCCCAAGGGACTTTTCTCTCCTCCGAGAGAATTTGTCTCAATTCATTAACATCAATTTTCTGGTTTGTCTTCCCGACTCTCTTAAATGCCACTGGTACTCTGCCTATTTTGACAAATACAGGTTTAAGGGGAGATTCGTTTACCACTATAATCAAAACAGATTTTCCCTCAGTATTCTCCATCTTAATAGACGGATAGAGCACTGGGTCAGTATTCTGCTTGATTTCATTAGTCAGGCTCTCAATTTCTTTTCCTTTAATTTTAACTCCGACTATTTCTTTTACAGAACCATCCTTCCTCCCCTCTATTCCAATAAAAATCTTTCCCCCATTGGAATTCGCGAATGCCGAAATCGTTTCAAGGATTTCTTTCCTTTCTGCTAACGATTTCTTGAATTCTAAAGTTTCGGATTCTCCCTTTTGTAGTAACTCCTTAATTTCCTGCATAGTCATACCCCTTCTTTCCATTTTTGCACTCCCGTCAAAAACAAATCAGTCCCCAGTCTCAAAATTTAAAATTAAAGACCCGACCCCAATGTCTCATTAAATACTTGAATACTTGAGCCTGACCCTATTACCACTATTCCAAGCAGTACTCTAAAAATATTTGATCTCAAGACCCGAACTTAACCTTTTCTCTCATCTTTTCAGTCTTTTTCTTTTGAGCAAAAAGACTTACCAGCGTCAGCACCAAGCATCTATACACTTCCACAAATAAAGACCCCATCATAATAGACTTTATCTTAATATGGTGAGAGACAAAGTTACGGGTAAGATGTGTAACGACCAGGTGATATTTACATAAAGGATTATTGGACAGATTATTAAATAAGTCTTTATTTCCCAAAATACAGTTTAACTTTTCAATAAACTCATCCTGTGTATCAGCCCGTGTAATACTACTCTTTGCATACTGTTCTGGCTTCAGTTTATTGTATTCTGATTTCAGTCTGTCTCTATAATCATTCCCAAATGCTTCTATAAATATATTTTCAATCTTTTCCTTGCAAAACCATTCCTTACCAAGCTCCTCTATGCCAATTGCAAGGGAACGAAGATGAGCCCAAATAGATCCGACCCTGCAAAGTTTATATTTAAACCAGAGATCTTCAATCTCGTATAAATGAGTTAGCAATAACTCATTTCCTTCGTCAATAATAGTTGAAACTAATTGCTCATGAAAATTGTCCGGTAGTTTTGTTGAGCCCTTGGGTAACCAATCATTTACCTCCTTAATATACGAAGGGAGTATAGAAAGAGCCCGTTCCCTTAGTTGATTTATCTCTATAGGAAAAATCTTTTCCAATCCTTTGTAATAGATCCTTATACCATCAATATATCTTATACCCCATGATTTGTTTCCTTCGCCATATTCATTACATAGACGCTCAAAATCTAAATCTTTGTTCCTTGCCATCATAACCATAATAGCGGTACTTCCAAGAAATCTCTTTAGTTCCTGAGAAAGCCTATCCTTCTCCAATTCTGTATAATGATAATAAAGTTCGACTAATTTGCGGAGAAATTTCATCCACTCACTCTTATTGTGTTTAGCATATTCTTTTTCAGCAATTTTCTTTGTTCGCTCCTCCAAGGTTCTGTAGCATTCCCCTTCAATTACAGAACCCTTTACATCATCCGTTACAATTATCCTTATGATTGATTCAAGCATACGGAAATTGGAGATCGTTTGGAACAAATCTGAAAACTCAAGAATTCTGGATTCGCGGATATTTTTCTTAACGATGCCTCGACCTTTCTGTTCCTTAGTCAGGTAGTTTTCTTTAATCGTGTGTAGATAATTTAAATCATCTACGATGAATATTTGCCAGAGAGCATAGTAATGTTCAGCAGTGTTCCTTTTGACAGGGTCGCCATCCTTGTCGATGTCGACAACGATTTCATAATCCTTCCACGGACGAAAATCGCTTTTGTTGGGCGTTTTCAGAAACGGATTATGTTTTTTGTATTCGTTGTCTAAAGGGTGTCCGTTTTTGATTATACCTTCCTGATATGCGAAACTTTCAGAGCCATCGGGAGATATAAAAGGACCAATTAATTTAAAATTATAATCGCTGAGAGCATTAATAAGTCTCACTATTGGTTCCCACTCAGATGGACAATTTAACTTCATTACAGGGTCCAAGGGATTCTTTTTCTCGTATTCATATTTTGCTTTTATAAATTCGTCAGGGAATACACGGCAATATATAGGTATCAGGATACCATGTTTTTCGTAAGTTTCCAATACGTTAAGAGACGCATCAACTCGATTTGCTTCGCAATAGTCAACGAACTTCTGAGCTTCGAAATATTTTGTGATTGGATTATGTTGTTCTTTCCTGTTCATAGTAAGTCTATCTTTATGTTACACTACTTGCTCTCTACTATTTTTATTTCTTTCTCTGTCAATCCGTATAATTTATATACCTTTCTATCAATCTTCTTATCAATCTCATCCCTGCGGTGTTTTAGAGTTTCTATTTCCTCAAGTGATTCTTTTCGTTTGCCTAAAACTGTCTTAACCTGCATAAGTGATTTTGGGATTTGGATAAGTTTGACAAGTTCAGGTTTTGTCTTTCCTCGAAGTGTTTCTTTTAATGATACAAGATAGAGTTCTAGGTATTCTGCCAGGGCATCGTTTCCGCACTCAATATACGACTTACGGTCTAAATGCACCTTGAGTCCTTCTCTTCTGATTTTTGGTTTGCCAATTCGTTCTTTTAGTTCAAGCCTGATTCCAGAAATGTCTGCCAAATCACCAAGAGGAATGTCAAAATCCTTAAGCAATTTTTGGATATTAGTAATTTTCGTCACACATTTAGAAATCATCTTATTAATTTCGAGAAACTCATTAACTAAAAAGATAAATTCTTGTTGAGTTTTTGGTGAAACAACCCCAATAGGAAAGTTTCGCCAGTCATCGGGACAGATTATTCTTTCGCCTCTCCGTGAGATATTGGATAGAAAATGATGCCACAAAATCTTTGAATTAAGCAAAGCTAAGATATACTTAAGATCAAATTGTTTTGAGATTTCATTACATTCTCTAATTTTCTCCTGTACGTGTCTTCTGTTAAGCGTATTATTCCTAATTCCCTTTAATTTGTGATAAGGTATAAAAATCCTTACACTTTGGTCACAGTATAATTTTGCGTTGTCGTAAGCAGCTCCTGATGTTTCTCCTACTACAATCTTTTCGTTCTCATGTAATTCTGGAAAAGTCGGTCGCCGCACTTTTGCTGGAACTCTACCTGTTTCCCATTCCAAGAATCTTACCCTCTTGATTTCGTACCTCCCAATATCTTTTCCTTCTATAAAAGGCTTACTGTGAATATCACCTTGCGTTTGAGAGATCAAATCCTCTTTTTTGAATTCTCCTTTATATTTTTTTTCATCGCTGTTTAATACCATGCCTATGCTTATATAACAGATATCATTGAGAGGCAGTATCTTTACTTTCGATATTAAAGGTTTCCTTGCTTCTATGTAAAATACAGATTCTTTATCTTGTAGTTGGTTTAATAATTTTAAGCTTTTAAAATCGTACAAATTACGTTTGTTTAAGTGTTCTATCCTTTTTACTCTATGAGCCTTAGTAGGAAATCTCTTATCAACTACAAAAATAACATTTTCTACTTGGGGATCATCAAATAGTCTTAGACCCTTGGAGAAATCTAATTGAGTAATTTTCGACTGGGTTAAGAGCATCTCACGTGATCTCATTCCGTAGTCGGCTGTCCTATATGCATCTGAAACTATAAATGAAAATCGCCCACTTTCTTTCGTTAGATTAAAGCCTACCTCAACAAAAGGAATATAGAGGTCCCATTTTTCGAATAAAGTGTTAAAATATTTCTGTTTCTCTACCTCTCTGCGGATTCTCAGAACTTCTCCCTGTGGAG
>PEYP01000050.1 GCA_002774315.1 Candidatus Stahliibacteriota bacterium CG08_land_8_20_14_0_20_40_26 | reverse complement strand
ATTCTCTGTTCAAGTGAAAATTCATACCTCTGTTGATATGAATTGTTTTTTTATAAATTAAAGGAGGAAGAGCTATGAAATATGTTTACTTCTTTGGAGAGGGAGACAAGAATATGAAGACCGTTCTCGGTGGAAAGGGTGCTGGGTTACATGAAATGACAAGGATTGATATTCCGGTGCCTCCTGGGTTTACCATAACAACCGAGGCCTGTGTATATTATTTTACACACGATAATACATCACCAGAGGGATTGAAAGAAGAGGTAAAGCGAGTGCTTAATAGACTGGAAAAACATATGCACAAGAAGTTTGGCGACATTGACAACCCGCTTCTTGTTTCTGTTCGTTCAGGTGCAAGGGCCTCTATGCCTGGCATGATGGACACCATTTTAAATCTTGGATTGAATAGAAATACAATGGATGGACTGATAAAGAATACGGGGAATAAGAGATTTGTATACGATTGCTACCGTAGATTATTACACATGTATGGTAATGTTGTTTTAGAGATTCCGCACGAGGAATTTGAAGAGATTCTTACTGAATTGAGGCAGAAGGAAGGGGTGAATCTTGATTCAGAATTATCTTCCAAATCCCTCGGTGAACTTGTCAAGAAATATGAAGAGAGAATAAAGAAGCACGGGAAAACATTCCCGGGTGACCCTGTAGAGCAGTTATGGGGTGCTATAGAGGCAGTATTTAGATCCTGGAACAATGATAGGGCAAAGGAATACAGAAGACTCAATAATATACCAGAAGACTGGGGAACTGCCTGTAATGTGCAGGCTATGGTATTTGGCAATATGGGCGAAGATTCCATGACAGGTGTTGCATTTACACGCAACCCCGCAACCGGTGAAAATCTGTTCTATGGCGAGTGGCTTCCAAATGCACAGGGGGAGGATGTTGTGGCAGGTATACGCACACCTCACCCGCTTTCTGTGGTTGAAAAAGAAAGAAGTAATTCCTCTCTGCCATCTCTTGAAGAACTGTTTCCTGACATATACAGAGAACTCTGCGCTATTCGTGAGAAGCTGGAGAGACATTTCCGAGATGTGCAGGATATAGAGTTCACAATGGAGAAAGGCAAACTTTTTATTTTGCAGACCCGTACCGGTAAGCGCACTCCCCTTGCAGCTGTTAAGATAGCAGTTGATATGGCAGATGAGAAACTTATAACCAACGAAGAGGCAATCATGAGGGTAGATCCGAAAGATATAGACCTTCTTCTCCATCCAATAATAGACCCGGATGCAAAAGTAGAGGTTGTTACACGAGGCCTACCGGCATCTCCCGGAGCTACAACCGGCAAGGTGGTTTTCTCTTCAGAGGATGCAGTCAAAATGAAAGAAAAGGGTGAAGCGTGTATTCTTGTGAGAATTGAGACATCTCCCGAGGATATAAAAGGAATGGCAAGTGCGGAGGGTATTCTTACCCAGAGAGGAGGGATGACATCACACGCAGCTGTTGTCACGAGAGGAATGGGTAAGCCCTGTGTCGTTGGATGTG
Source organism: Candidatus Stahliibacteriota bacterium CG08_land_8_20_14_0_20_40_26 (assembly GCA_002774315.1). Classification (GTDB taxonomy): domain Bacteria; phylum Hydrothermota; class UBA3073; order UBA3073; family UBA3073; genus UBA3073. The sequence goes on along the minus strand of PEYP01000050.1, from coordinate 7,399 downwards.
AATCCATAAATATAGACTATAAGAATAAATTGTTCAAAAAGGGTGGGACTGTAATAAAAGAAGGAGACGAGATTACCATAGATGGTGCTACTGGTCGCGTGATGAAGGGCAATATCCCCAAGATAAAGGCATCACTCTCGGGCGAATTTGGGAGATTGCTCTCCTTTGCTGATACGATGAGAAGGCTGGGCGTGAGAACGAATGCAGATACACCACACGATGCCAGGACTGCAAGAGATTTTGGGTGCGAAGGTATCGGACTATGCAGGACTGAGCATATGTTCTTTGGAAAAGAACGCATAAAAGCGGTGAGGGAGATGATTATAGCCGGAACAAGAGAAGAGAGGGAGAGAGCCCTCGCAAAAATTCTCCCGATGCAGAAAGAGGACTTTAAGGAGATTTTCCGTGTTATGGATGGTCTTCCTGTTATCATAAGGACACTTGATCCACCTCTGCACGAGTTTTTGCCAAAGGAAGAAACCGCTATCAGGGAGCTTGCAAAGGAGATGAATGTGGAATCCAAGGTTATTGAGGAAAAAGTGAGGGCATTGTCAGAGACAAACCCCATGCTTGGACATCGCGGGTGCAGACTTGGAGTGACATATCCTGAAATAACTGCAATGCAGTCAAGGGCAATATTTGAGGCTGCATGCGAGGTCACCAAAGAGGGCATAAAGGTTATTCCAGAGGTGATGATTCCAGTAGTCAGCAGTGTAGAGGAGTTTAAAAATCAGAGGGGTGTGGTGGAGGAAGTTGCGAAAGAGGTTATGAAGGAACAGGAAATAGAGATAAAGTATATGATAGGTACAATGATTGAACTGCCGAGGGCAGCACTTACAGCAGATGAAATAGCAAAGATAGCAGACTTCTTCTCGTATGGTACAAATGACCTTACACAAACCACATTTGGTTTTTCAAGAGATGATGTTGCAAAAATACTTGACAGTTATATACAAAAAGGAATTTTGAGTTATGATCCGTTCCAGACCCTGGATGAAAAAGGTGTTGGGGAACTCATAAAAATAGGGTTTAAAAACGGGAAGAGGACAAATCCGAAACTCGAGGTTGGAATATGTGGTGAGCATGGGGGCGATCCGAAATCCATAGATTTCTGTGAGAGAACAGGATTGGATTATGTTAGCTGTTCACCTTACAGGATACCTGTTGCAAGACTTGCTGCAGCTCAAGCAAAGATAAGAAATAGCAGGTGAGAACGGCATATTTTTCTTGACTTTTTTCTTTTATTGTGTTATAATATTTTTCCCCTGAAATACCTGCCAGACGGTAGGTAACCATAAAGCTTATCAATGGTTATACGGTGGGGCGGTTATAGCACTCCAGATTCTTAAGGATATGAGTGAAATTGTATCTACATTGGAAAGTCCGTCTGATTCAGAAAGGACGCTTAAGATAAGTGTTTCTTCATCTCTTGTCGCCAAAAAAGAGAAAGAGCTTTTGAGTAGATACTCAAAAGAGGTCTCTATAGATGGATTTCGAAAGGGTAAGGTGCCTATCTCCGTTATAAAGAAAAGGTTTGGAGATGCATTAAAAGAAGAGGCGGTAGAGGGTGTATGCAGAGATGCATACATCGAGACGATAGGGGGAAAGGGGGTAGTTCCGCTGACAAGGGCTCAAATAGGTAATATAAAGCAAGCTGAAGATACGCTCTCATTTACCGCATCCTTTGAAGTGATTCCCGACGTGGATATCGATTACAAGGATATTACTGTCGAACTTCCGATTCCTTCTATAACAGATAAGGATATTGACAGGGTAATAGAGGAAATGAGGATTTCCTATGCCACCTATATACCTGTTGTAAGGGTGTCTGCACCTGGTGATTATCTGGTAATAAACTATAATTATTTGAAAGAAGAGAGGGGACTACTGCGGCCTGATACAGTTACCAACTTTGGCTTCATTCTTGGTTCGAATGTAGTTCCAGATGAGTTTAACAAAAAACTGGTCGGCAGGAGACCAGGTGAGAATGTAGAGGTAAATATCCGCTATCCGCTTGACTATAAAGAGTCATCCATTGCGGGGAGGGAGATTACTTACAAAATTATGGTAAATGAGGTAAAGGAGGTAAAACTTCCACCAGTTGATGATGAGTTTGCAAAGATATGCGGATTCCAAAACATAGAGGAAATGAGAGAACATGCAAGGAAGACACTTTCTGAAAGGGTTGATGCACAGATAAAAGAGATACTCCCCGGGGTAGTTCTTAACAAACTTGTAGAGCAGTGCCAGTTTGATCCGCCGAAGGTGTTTGTTGACATTGCGTATGAGGATTGGCAGGATGATATAAAGAATGGAAGAGTTAACTCTATGGACGAAAAGGAGATGAGAGAGAGAGCGGTCTGGGATGCAAAGGCAAAGGTCATTCTTTCTATGATAGCGGATAAGGAAAATTTGACGGTGACAGACGAGGAATTGAAGGAAATCCTGAAAAAGTCGCTTTCGCCTGCAGAGGTAAAGACGGTTTTTAAAGACACTGATCGTCGGGACTACCTAAGGGCATATCTCAGGAGAGGAAAGGCACTTGACCTGGTAGTAAAAAACGCGAAGGTTGAATACGCAGAAAAAGTCGATAGGCATAAGACTGACGACCAGAAACCAGAGAGCTCAAAATTGATATTAAGTCATTAATGTAGGGCAAGTCAGCCTTGCGACAAGCAGGAGTAACTTCATCCAATACGGATGTTGGGCAAGGGATGAGTGTCGTAAGGATGGTTACGATTATCACAATCCCAATAGTCAATAGGAGGAGTTTATGAATCTTGTTCCGATAGTTGTTGAATCGTCTGGAAGAGGAGAAAGGGCATACGACATATTCTCGAGGTTGCTGAAGGACAGAATAATAATTCTCGGCAGCGAGATAACAGAGACGGTATCTTCGAGTATCGTGGCACAGCTTTTATTCCTTGAGGCCGAGGACTCGCATAAGGATATACATCTCTATATAGATAGTCCCGGTGGTATCATATCTTGCGGTCTTGCAATATATGATACCATCCAGTATATCAAGGCAGATGTTTCAACGATATGTATGGGAATGGCAGCTTCTTTAGCCGCTGTTATACTTGCTTCGGGGACTAAAGATAAAAGGTTTGCATTACCTCACTCCAGGATCCTTATTCATCAACCCATGGGCGGTATGTCCGGTCAGGCTGTTGATCTTGCCATACATGCGAAGGAGGTTACGAGGGTGAAAGAAGAATTGAATCAAATACTTGCGTTTCATACGGGCAAGGATGTGAAAGAGATTGAACGAGATACGGACAGAAACTTCTGGATGGATGCACAGGAGGCAAAGAAATACGGGATAATAGACGAAGTGATAGTGAAAAAGGAGAAGAAATAGCAGTATAAAATAGAAGTGGGGTGTGTTATATGCAGAAGACCTGTTCATTCTGAGCAGGTTAAATGTCCGGGGCTGTAGTTCAGTTGGGAGAACGCTTGACTGGCAGTCAAGAGGTCACGGGTTCGAATCCCGTCAGCTCCACTAGTTAGTTTGTTAGTTGGATAGTTTGTTAGTTTGTAAGTTTGTTAGTTTGTTAGTTTGTAAGTTGGTAAGTTGGTTATAAGGGGATAAATAGATTAAATTTTCAATATTTATCAACAGGGGAGGGACATGTATAAGAAAATACTGTTACTGTCTCTTGCGATATTGACAGTTTTTGCATGTCAGAGGGGCGGAGGATACCGTGACATGGCAATGATAACAGACGCTAAGAGAAGCCTGAGGGGAGTGAAGAACGCACTTGAGGAATACTGGGTTGATAATGCAACCTATCCTGAAGAGGGAGCAGACTTAGAGGCCGTTTTAAAACCATATTTTTTGAGGGTAAGATACAAGGAGAATGAAGATGCTGCAATACACGCAGCAAGTATACAGAATGCGAGAAATCAGCTGGATAATATAACGAACCTGCTGGCGAATGTCAAAAGGCAGATAGTTCCTCGCCTGGATTCCTCTTTGCAGGTAAAAATGCTTTCTCATATTGAGGGGGTTCAAAATCTCATTTCTCAGTACATGCTGGAGATTGAGGCGATAGAGATACCACAGGTGGGGATAGATGCAGAGGATGAGTTTAAGGCGATGCTGGATATCCTGAAAGAGATGAATCCTGAACTGGTCATCTCAGAAATCGATGACAACCTTGTACGAAAAGGCCAGGAGATAATTCAGTCATTGGACGAACTAAAAAAGAGGATGGCAGAACGACTGCTTGATTCAGTGAGAGTGGCAAATGCAACATATAAGGCAGATGCAATATCTAGGACATTCAAGGTCTACGAAGCATACCTTACCCACCAACCCCTTGCTCAAGCAGAGGTTGTTATCCCGGAGAGGGAATTTGAGAATATAGAGACCGTACTCGATACATTAGCGTTTGACTCACTTCTTATACAGGTTATGGAAGATATAAAAGGGGGTATTAATCAATACAGATCATTGGAGATGCGGAAGGATGACATGGCTGGACTGCTGAGCGGAATCCAGATGATTAAAAGGGCTACGGCAATAATGTCAAAGTACGAAGGCACTATAAGAAAGAATGTACACACATCGGCGATAATTCTGGAGGCAAATGTAGCCCTGCACAAGATGGCAGAAGCCATTGAATCTTACAGAAGAGAGACCGGTATCTATCCATCTGATGATGCTGATCTGGATTCGATTCTACACCCGCGTTTTATTGAGATTACCATGGGTGGCGACACAATAGACAGATACGAAGAGAACCTATCATATCTGGACGGGTTTCCCTCCTATCTGGTCGTTGACCCTACAAGTAGATTTGAACTGAGGGCAAGGGTTGCTAATGAAGCCAGAACCCCTATATTCAGCCGGGTAGAAATCGTGTCGGATTGGAAAAAGGTAGTATCTGCGTTTGCTCAGGGACCCACATACAGAACAATCGACCCGAAAGTGACTTACTTTCTCACTGCAACGGCAAAGGATAGCAGAAGAACTCTGATTTGTGAGCGTTCACCTGTAAGGGAAGAGAAAAAAGCCAAAAAGTAAAGAGGGAGGTGTTATGAGGTGGAATATTGGAATAATATGGTGTACTCTTCTGCTCATATTTGGATGCGCACCGCAACCGAAGATACAAAAACTGCCAGAGGAGAAAAAACCCACCGTATCCGAGGCAAAAAAATATCATTCCTCAGGGTTTGAGTATTTCAAGAATGGACAGTATGAGGATGCCATAAGGAATTATAAGCAGGCGATCGCCGAGAGCACGCTTTTCGTGGATGCGTATCTTGACCTTGCAAGGACATACACTGTGATACATAATTACGAAGAAGCTGAAAGCACTTACATGCGTCTTATCAACATCCTGCCGAATGAGCCAAATGGATACTATGGTCTTGGAAGACTGTATACAGAGGAAAGGAAATATGTACTTGCATTACAGCAGTATGATAAAGCACTTGAGATTGATCCTGAAGATGCACTTGCCTTTTATGGTAAGGGCTATGTGAACGAAAAGACGGGAGATACAGGAGAGGCACTCAGATATTATGAGAGGGCAAAGGAGCTTGCACCAGATGATATTAATATTAGGTACAGCCTTGGCAAGTTGTATGTGAAGCTTGAACGGTATGAAGACGGGATTCGGGAACTTGAGACAGTTTTGCAAGAGCACCCGGAGGATATAGAGGTGAGACTGTTTTTGGGAGATGCATATGCGTCAGTAGGTCGGTATAGAAAGGCCGAAGAGCAGTTCACTTATATAGTGGAGCAGTCCCCGGATTATGCAGCGGCCTGGGTGAAGCTTGGCAATGTATGTGTGGATATGAAGAAATATAGTGAAGCAATGGGAAATTACAAGAAGGCGATAGAGATAGATCCCGCACAGCCGAGTTTCTACTATCACTTAGTTGATCTACTTGTAAAACTCAAGAACTACACAGAGGTAAATGCATATCTGAAGAAGGCATTTACGATTACACCTGATGATGCTATTTTAGTTGCTCTTTCAGGCGATCTTTATATAGCGAAAGCTGACGATGCCTTTAAGGTGAAAGACTGGGATACTGCTATATCTAATTATCAGATTGCAATCAATAACTATGAGAAAGTTAAAACCCTGACAGATAGTCCACATTGGGTTGGTTATGCAAAAAAAGGCATAGAGAGGGCACAAATCCAATTGAAGAAAGCAAAAGAGGAAAGATGGTGGGATAAAGGCAAATGATGGAGGGCTACGGAAACAATAAATTGAAGACACCTGTTCTGGTGTTAAATCAGAGCTACGAACCGCTTTCTATAACGAGGATGAGGAGGGCAGTGATTCTTTTATGGCTTGGCAAGGCAGAACTTGTTGAGAGTTTTGAATGGCGGATTCACACCTCCACTATGGCGTTTGACAGTCCCAGCATTATCCGTCTCCAAAGTTATGTACATCTGAGGCGTCCTGCAATCCCCCTTACAAGAAAAAATATTATGAAGAGGGATGGATATTGCTGCCAATATTGTGGGATAAAGGGTGTGCCAATGACATGTGACCATGTAATTCCAAAGACCAGAGGAGGGGATGACTCTTGGGAGAATCTTGTATGTTCCTGTATGGAGTGTAACAACCGTAAGGGTAGCCGTACACCGGACGAGGTAGGTATAAAACTAATCAGAAAACCTAAACGCCCTCATTATTTCTTTATATTTCAAAGCTCTTTTAGAATACCGGATGAAAGATGGAAGAATTACCTATTTTTAAATTAAAGCAAAATATATTTTTAATTGATGTTCCTCCCGGTGAACCTCTTATATTCCTTGGAAGTATTGCATACGGATTTGGTTTTGGGTTCGATAGAATTGGTAGGGGTATATATGTTACTCTGCAACAAACCTTCGGTGCTGTCGTTCATTAGTACTCAAAGGATTTGTTTTAGTGATTCTGTCGCCTTTTCGAGATGTTTTTCCTTTATCACCACAGTTATGGAGTTTATAGAAGTGCTTATCAATTCTATGTTTATATCATTATCGCCAAGCATAGAGAATATCTTCCCTGCAATCCCGGGAATCTTGCCCAATCCATCGTAGTACAGGGAGAGCATTGCCACTTCTTTATCAAAAGAAATCCGGTAGGGATAGAGTTTCTTAAGTATATTGACCACATTTTCGAGGTCGTTCACCACCACAGCAAACGAAATATTCATAGTTCTGCCTTCGCCGGGAGTATATGATATAAGTTCTATGTTAATATTGTGTTCCCCGAGTGTGTCAAACAAATTTCCTGCCTCACCTGGCTTATCTGGTACTCCGTGAACTGTAACCCTTGCAATATTTTTATTCCCTTTTATCTCCATAATCCCCCCTCTATAATTTCAGGTAGTGTAAAAAACTTAACCACAGAGGCCACAGAGAGATAATATTTATTTATTCTCT
>PEYP01000016.1 GCA_002774315.1 Candidatus Stahliibacteriota bacterium CG08_land_8_20_14_0_20_40_26 | reverse complement strand
TCTTTCCTCTCCATATACACCTCTTTTTTATTATTGGACGCAGATTTACGCTGATAGTTTTAATTTGGGGACGCAGATTAACGCCAATTATTTGTCAACGGATTACACGGATTTAAACGGATTATTATAAAATGACTTTGATTTATTTTATCTTTTTTTCTGTGACAATCCGTGCAATCTGTGGCTTCTTTGGACGCCGATTAACGCTGATTAACACTGATTTTTTTTTATTTCATTTTTGTATGAATTCTCATCTATAAAATTGAAATTTGCTATTTATGAAATCTTTGACTCATCTTGCAATTATCAAAACCTTTGAAACCGCTGTATAGGTTTTTCTACCGAAAGTAAAGATGATCTCGTCATTTTCAGAGACTTCTTCTTTATTAAAAAATTCATCTATCTTCTCAAAAACAAGGCTGAAATTCCTTTTTAATTCCCAACTCTTTTCAGGATTATCTTTGTCTAACAAAACCACAAATAAACGGTTATCTGCACCGAATCTTTGAGCTCCTTGATTTTCATACATCCAGATTGCTAAATCTTTTGGGCTCTCCGTCGCATATCTTGGTTCATAATCGCGGGGCAGATAAGTTACTTTTAGGTCAAATGGTTGACCATCAAAGAAAATATCAATTCCTTTTATGTTTTTAAGAGTGGGAACTACCTTATGATGAGTGCTTATATGTTCCTCAATCAATACTGTTGTCCAATGGTTAAACCAAGTGCAAATTACATAACTGGTCACATCATCGTGAAGTTTGGCCTTAACACTATTTAGTAAATCCTCATATCTTACAATTTTTCTTACATATTCAGCCTGAATCTTTTGGTCCAATTGCCCCTGAACCACGCCCCAGGAAAAACTTTTTACCTTTCCAAGTTCTTCTTTTAACTCGCTATCGGAAATAATGGATCTGCGTGTTTCAATCCGTTTGATATATTTCAGTTTCATGAAATCATCTATCACTTTCCCTGTGGCTGGACAGCTTAACAACCTTTTGACAATGTCTGCCCCTGTGTCTCTCTTATCAACTTCTAAATTCGATGCCAATTCTCTTAGTTTATCCACAGGGATTGAGCTGAGTTTCAGATTCAAAACCTCTTTTCTACTTAGCAACGGCATGGTCTTCCCCTCCAATTATAGTCATCGCTGATAAATCAAATAGAACAAACTCTTCGCCTGTAGCCAAAGGATCGTAATATCTAATACCATCATATCCTAATTTTGTGGTGTGTCTTTCTATAAAGTCAGGTTCATCAGGAAACATCTTTCTCGCTTTTTTAAGAAATTTTTGTAGTTTCGCTTCTGATAATAAACTTAAAAAATTAAATTTCCCTTTGATAGTAATAATGCAATTTTCATCACCGATAAGGTTTGTATCATAAAATTTCATCAATGTTTCTTTATCTCTACCTAAATATAGCCCTTTGCCTATCCCTTGATTTTGTTTTCCTACTTTATTTACATCAAATCCGTTCTTCAAAATTTGTCTTTGGTCATGTAATGAATTTGCATAATGATAAAAAGTATTCTCTTTAAAATTATTAGGATTAGTCAGATACCACTCATTCGGTTCAACCCCCAGTTCCTCCCGCAAAAGTCTTCTGATCTTTTTAGAATTATTTAATCTTCTTATTTCTATTTTTTGTTGTTCAAGTAAATCCATCTTCTACCTCTTCTGAAAAAACATTATATATTCGTGTTTAAATATATAGAATCCGCCACCCAAAGCTCTTCTACGCCAAAGATGTTCTACATTTCGTTTTGCCCTGGTGCCTACAATGTTTTTTACTGCAATACTTTTGAGTTTATAGCCATTTTCTAAAACTTTTTGCATCGTGTAAAAACTTAGTGGAATCCACTCACCTTGATTATACTTATCTCCTATTACCAATACCAAAAATCTGTTCTTCTCTAAAAGCTCAAAGGTGTTACGCACCACCGTAGAAAACTTCTCTAAAAAATCCTCATTTGTAGGAGCGTTGCATAAATCTTCTGGATGATCACTAAATTTTATAATGTCATGATAGGGCGGATGCATAATTATTAACTGGACATTTTCTTTCTTATATTCCTCTTGTAGTAATCTCTTAACTTTTCGCGTTGTCTTTGGCAAGCAACTGTTTCCCTCTACTACTTTTGTCACAACATTGTAAGGATTTGTTTCTTTATTTATGAGTTCCTGACTCCTTTTAACCAAACTGGGTAGCAATTCTATGCCAATCCCATGGCGTCCCAATCTTTTACATTCAATCAATGTAGTTCCACTTCCTGAAAAGGTATCTAATACTATCTCTCCCTGCTTGGTGTATCTGAGCATTGCCTGATGAGGAATTTGTGGAATAAAGTTACCATGTAATTCGGCTGTATGCATCCCACTTCTATCTCGACTACCTATAAGCCATAGACTGTCTGTTATTATGTCTCCATACTCTTTCCATTTGTTAAGGTCAATATCATTAAATTTTGAAACCTTAGGATGGTCAGATTTCTTTACTTCCAGAGTAGATGCCTTCTTCTCCTTTTCAGGATAGACATACAGCCCTAACTGTTCGTGAACCATCTTTCCTGCAGGTGATGATGGTGAATCTATCACGCGATCACTCTTTTTAGAGACCTTCTTTTTTGATATTTCTTTTGGCGACATTTTGAATAACCCCTTTCAATTATTTACCCCATTTGGAAAAAATATATACACTCGTCTTTCACTACATTTCTTATTGGCTTGGACATACCATAGGTTATTCAGGTTCTCCAAACATGACTTTAATGAACTGTTGTGCTTCTTCCATATCTTTTTTGATGTCCTCACAGGTAAGTCCAGATGCGATTAGTTGTGGATATCGGTCGCTAAAGTAGTATCCCGAGACGCGTTCACACAATTCGCTGAAAGATTCTAAAGTCTGATCGTACTTAAGAGCATCATCAAGCAGAGTGTGGAGTGTATGAATTTTTTTTAGCTTCCATCCATGCTGAAGTAAGAAGGCTTTAAGGTGTTTCTCCAAAGCTTGCTGAAGAAAGTAGCCCGCTGCCTCAGCATCTTCTTCTCCCAACATGACTTTAACACGACTCCAATCCTTTTCTGCTACTTTCTTCCAGTCCTCGGGATAAAGAGAATTCCCTGTTTTTTTCATAGTTCAACTCCCTTTTCTAAGATTTCCTCCACAAATTGATCACCTCTTCTTATCCTCTCCTCTACCTCTTCAGCTCTAAGCACAATTGGTGAAAGGGGAATTCCATACCGTATGTCACGTACACAGCGTAGCACAGTAGCCATCCTTTCAAAGAATCGTTCTTTTGTGGGAGCAATGACCAATATATCCACATCACTGTCTTCAGTGGCTTCTCCTCTGGCATAAGAACCAAACAGGATGACCCTCTCAGCGTGACATTCTTTCTTTAAGCAATTACTTATTTCTATTAATCGCTTCAATATTTCTTTATCCATAAATTCCTCTCTGTAAACTATTTTACTGCCTTTCGCAACCAGGAGGTTGCTCCTACCTACCTCTATCTGTGCTAATCTGTGTTCATCTGTGGTTTAAGGGCTTCATCATACAACCTTCTTGCTAACTTAAGGTCCTCCCATGAACCTCTTTTCCACTCCTGATGGTAAATGAGAGCAGCAGGGTGATATGTGGGAATTACTTTTATTCCTTTGTAATAAAAAACATTACCTCTTATTGCTGATAAGGGACCACTGTAATCGGTCAAAAACTTTATTGCATGCCTGCCTAGTGCAAGAATAATTTTCGGATTAATGATTTCTATCTGTTTAAAAAGATACCCCTTGCACGCTTCTATCTCTTCAGGTGTTGGGTCTCTATTTTGGGGGGGTCTACACTTGAGAACATTGGCTATATACACATCGTCTCTTGTAAGATTTATCGCCTTCAACATTTTTGTAAGTAGTTCTCCAGCAGCGCCAACAAAAGGTTCACCCTTTATATCTTCTTTCTCTCCGGGAGCTTCTCCAACAAGCATCAGAATCGCATTTTTATTGCCCTTACCAAAGACTACATTTCTCCTCGTCTTAAAGAGTGAACATCTCTTACAGCTTTCACACTGCAATTGCAGTTCTTTAAAGTCATCTGGAAGGTCTATGTTCTCCCTGTTGAAAAATAGAAATTCCTTTCCAAGCATCTGTTCCTCTCTCAGGTACCTCAAAACAAGTGTTTTCAATTTCCCTTTTTCCATAATTCTGAATCATACATTAGCTCTTATCGCGACCAGGAGTGGTTGTGCAAAAACAACCGTGCAGCAAGCCTGTCTACCGACAGGTAGATTGGAGTTAATCCGTGGAGTTAATCCGTAAGGATTTTAAATAAAAGGCTGACGCCTTAATTCCAAAGGCTTACCTGCCTACCGCAGGCAGGCGCCTTAACTCCTTCACGATCGACATTAAAAGCTCTCCTGCGGACAACCACAAGGGTTGTCCCTACACTGTAGGGACAAGGTTTATTCCTGTCCGCAACATGGAAAAATCACGTTTCTGCACAGCCTGAGGAGGTCGCTCCTACAGTTGATAGGCTATTGGTAATCAGTAATCGGTTATCTGTTATCAGTAAAGACCATTACCCTATCACCCCATCACCCCATCTCCCCATCACCCCATCTTCCTTCTTTCTTCCCATAACCTGGTGACCCTGTCAAGTATAATACCTGCGGCTTTTTGTTTACTCATAGTAGGATAAGTATTTACACTACTGTCCTTTTCTATTATGATAAATGTTGTATCCTTACTCCCTATAACAGAAGCAGGGTTTGCGACAATCATATCAAGTGACTTTTCAGAAAGTTTTCTTTGTGAATTTTTTATCAAATCTTTACTTTCAACAGAAAAACCAACCAGTATCTTATCTTTTCTCTTCTTTCTTATCTTTGCAAGGATATCATCTGTTGCCTCAAGTTGCAAAGTGAGGCCACCTTGCGCTCTTTTCACCTTGCTACTGTGCACCTTCCTCAGCCTAAAGTCCGACACAGCTGCAGTCATTATAATTATATCATTGTCGTCCAGCAAGTCAAATAATATTTTTTCAAGTTCTTTTGCATTATGTATCCTTATACCCCATGATAGCGGGAAATCAGTTGCTCCCTTGATAAGGGTGACAGAAGCACCTCTCCTTCTTGCCTCTTCTGCTATCTTATAACCCATAAGGCCCGAAGATCTGTTTGTAATAACCCTCACAGGGTCTATACTCTCTTCGGTTCTTCCAGTAGTGACCAGAACTTTTACTCCAGAGAGTGAAGAAGATTTCTTTACAAGATCATAAACATACTTTACTATCTCATCTGGATCAGGTAGTCTGCCCTTTCCTTTATCTTCGCATGCGGTCTCTCCTTCTGTGGGTTCTATAATAAAATATCCGAGTTCTCTCAATCTGTTTATATTTTTCTGCATTATGGGATTATGCCACATATTGGGGTTCATAGCAGGAGCGATTACTACAGTATGTGTCGTAGCAGCGATTATAGATGTCAGGAGGTTGTCTGCAATGCCGGCGTTTATTTTACCTATTATGTTGTAAGTTGCAGGGGCTACTAGTATGAGGTCGTTGTTTGCAAGGCTTATGTGGACAGCATCTTCTCGTGTGACAAATGGGTCCTCAAATACTTTGTGTCCTGACAATACAGAGAGCGTCAGCGGAGATACAAAATGCTTTGCTTCAGATGTAAGCACACAATATACATCTTCGCCTCTCTTCTTAAATTCTCGCAGGATATATATTGCCTTGTAAGCAGCTATGCTTCCTGTTATGCCCAATGTTATCTTCACTCTTCTGCCTCCTCATGCACAATTTCTCCGTTAACGAATCGTTGTATCGCGAGAACGACGGGATTATCACTACTTTGTGGGTTAACCTGAAAAATCCTTCTTGCTTCTTTTCCAATAACCACGAGTGCTTTGTACTTATTGTCCATAATATTCCATATACCTTCTATCGGCAGGATATACTCATTTGTCTCCATACATCCCTCCTCATTGCTCTGTAGGGAGTTAGTCTGTTAGTTAGATAGTTTGTTAGATTCTAACAGACCAACAAACCAACCAACTTTTTACTCTTAGGATAATCTTATCCTCTTTGTGCGATGCCTTTCGGCTATTATTATTGCGTCTACCTTTTTTATTGTCTCTTCTAAGACATCGTTTCTTATTATATAATCAAACCTGGAAGCTGTTTTTACTTCTCTTTCTATCTCTTTAATCCTTTCAACTACTGCATTCTCATTATCCCCTCTTTTTAGAAGCCTTCTTTTTAACTCCTCTTTGGAAGGTGGCAGTAAGAATACAGTGACCGTATCCTCTCTTTGCGATTTTACAGAGATAGCACCCTGAATATCAAGATCAAATATGACATCGTGGCTTTCTCTAATAAACGCATCTACATGTTCCCTTGGTGTGCCATAATAATCTCCATATACGAGTGCCCATTCATACAATTTGTCTTCTTTAATCCAGTTTTTAAATGTGGGAATATCCAGAAAATAGTAGTCCTTTCCATTAACCTCATCCTTTCTGGGTCTTCTTGTCGTAGCGGATATTGAATATTTTATATCTTTGTGTAACTTTATTATTTCTCGCACAATCGTGCTCTTACCCACCCCCGATGGCCCAACAAGAACCAGGAAGAATGGTTCATAATACATTCTCAACCTCCTCTCTCAACGATTCAATCTCAGTCTTCATATCTACCACTATCCGCGAGATAGGCGCATCCTGTATCTTGTTTGACATAGTATTAGCCTCTCTCAAAAGCTCCTGAAGAAGAAAGAGAAGTTTTTTCCCCTGTGATGTTTTTCCACTTAATATCTCCTTCATACAGGAAAGGTGAAATTGAAATCTGGTAATTTCTTCTTCAATATTAATACGGTCCAAAAGGAGCAGCGCCTCGTCCTTACATGGCAATTTTTCAATTTTAACCCGCTCTCTCTCTATCCTCTGCGGAAGCTTTTCCTTATTATCGCGAAGCATCCTTTTTAGGTTCTCTATCCTTTCTTTTACATTTTTTCCTATTTTTTTCCCTTCTCTCTTTCTTGTAAGGAGAAGATTCTCAATAGCCTTATTGAGAACACCACGGGTCTCTTCCCAGGCCTTGCAAATCTGTGTCTCGTCAATGTCTATTCTGAATATACTACTGGATCTGCTCAATAAGTCAAGCGATACATCTCCTTCTAATTTGAGTGACTTCTTAAGAGAAAGGAGCGCATCCCTGTATCTCTTCGCAATTTCGGTCTCACATCTTATAGTCTGAGGTGTAATGTTAGTAATTATATTACAATAAACCATGCCACGTAGAAGCTTCTCACGGAGTAGAGATTCGATCTCGTATTCGTATCTTGAGAGAAAGGGAGGCACAGAGATAGATGTTCTGAAAAAGCGGTGGTTCAGTGACCTTAATTCACACCGTACCCAGGCACTACTTGCTTCTCCAAATCCTGTCATACTGATAAGCATAATCAAGAAAAAATTCACCACACCTGCCTGACGGTAGGCAGGAAGGCACGAAGTCACTAAAAACACTAACCAACTAACTAACCAACTAACTAACCAACTAACTATCCAACTAACTATCCAACTAACAAACTATCCGACTAACAAACTAACTACTTATCCCTCAAGTATAAGCGTAACAGGTCCATCATTTATAAGACCTATCTGCATATGTGCACCAAAAACGCCTTTTTTTACGCTGATGTCATATCCCTTTATGGCATCTATGAACTTATGATAAAATTCACTGGCAGAACTAGGTGATGATGCCCTTGAAAAATCCGGCCTCCTTCCCTTACTCGTACCTGCCAGAAGGGTCACCTGCGATATTACCATGCATTCTCCACCTACGTCCATCAAGGAAAGACTCATCTTTCCCTTATTATCACCAAAACAGCGGAGATATACACATTTCTCTGCCAGTCTATCCACATTTTCAATAGTATCACTTTTCTCTACGCCAATAAGTATAAGCAGACCATTCCCTATTCTGCTTACTATCTTTCCATCCACGCTACAATATGCCTCTTTTACTCTTTGAACTACAGCAATCATATCAGATAACAATGTCTAATTTCTAATGTCGAATGCCTAATCAATGTCTGACAGTTAGTTATTCAGTTATTAAGTTATTAGGTTATTGAGTTATTAGGTCACTAAGATGTTCAATTGTCAATTAGCAATGCAAAATTATCAATTAGCATTTGTCGTTTGGTCTTTTGTCTGTGGTCTTTGGTCTGTAGTCGTTTAGTCATTTTCTTTCTCCTTACTCTTCATTTCCATAATGGCAGCCACAAGTTCATTTGTAAATACCTCAGCAGCCGCAGGACCATTTGCAGTAATTATATTACCATCCCTCTCTACATCGTTCCCTGTATATATTACGCCCTCTTCTTTTAAGAGTTTCTTTGCATTAGGTGATGCGTATACCGTTGCTTTTTTCCCTTTTAACATACCCGCCCTCGCAAGTATCCCGGGGGCAAGGCATATAGCGCCTATTATTCGGCCTGAGTCAGCTGCTTCAACAAGATTGGTGTGTAGTTCTTCATCATCCCAGAAGACTACTGACCCACTCCCTCCAACAAGGACTATAATATCGTAGTCTTTCAGTAAGACATCCTTCAACCTTTTATCAGGTTTAACCGAGAGGCCAAGCATTCCTTTTGCTATCGTTGTATCCTCAGATGCTACCGTAACTTCTGCACCAAGTTCTCCAAATATCTTCTTAGGAACAAGGTATTCTTCATCTCTGAAATCATTTTGGGCTATAATGAAAACAACCTTTGTGCCAAGTAGCGGATGTTGTAGTTCACCGGGTGTTACAGTAGGAATAATAGATATAAGGAATAAATACACCATACTTCCTCCT
>PEYP01000124.1 GCA_002774315.1 Candidatus Stahliibacteriota bacterium CG08_land_8_20_14_0_20_40_26 | reverse complement strand
AAAACTGCTCTTGTAATACTTGCTTTGTCTTTTCCAACGAAAAAAGAAAAGGAGGTGCAAAATGCTTAAATATGTGACTTTTGGTGTAAAAGTGCAACTCAATGTGCACGACCTCAATAATGAGGCAGTGGCAGGCAATGTCCAGGACATTAGAATTATGGAGTTTCTTGACGTAAATGGCGAAAAAAGAGAAGCCCCGGCAGTATCGGGAAGAATGCTTAAACACTGGCACTATGAAATTATGAGACAGCTCGGATTAGAGCAGAATCTTCCTTTCTGTGATGCCTGTAAAATGGGTGAACCAGTGAGACCAGCCAGTATAGTCAATGATAAGGGACAGAAAAAATTGTCGCATCAAGATGCTATAAATAAGGGAGCAAATGAGGTTATAAAGTCTTGTGTTGTATGTGATATCCATGGGTATCTTGCGGCAATAGGAGAAACTTCTGAGAGAAGGGGTTCCAGGGTTATGTTCTCATGGCTTATGCCGGTGCTTAAGAGCGAGTTTGGAGCAAAGCAGGTTATTCATTCAAGGGTAAAAAGTGGAATGGATTTTAAGGAAGCAGGACTTACATCCCAGATGCCTTACAGTAAATCGTATGCTTCTGGTATTTATGCTTTTGTATCCGCGCTTGACATTGAAAGGATTGGATTGGTAGAGTTGAACCTGGCAAGTAATGAACCATATGCCATTAAACCTCCTGACCGCAAGCAAAGAGCTAAAGTTGCCGTTGAGGCTTACCGATACCTTATTTCCGGACAGATAGGGGCTTCTCTTTCACATGCTATTCCACATACAGAACCCGTTGAAGTCCTGGTGGCATATTCTGAAACTTCACCAATACCATTTCCTATCTCACCTATCTACAATAATTATATAGCAGAATATAAAGGACTAGTCCCCAAAGGTACAAGTATTCTACTCTGGAATCAAACGGGCAAAAAAGTGGAAGGAGTTACCATGAAGTCTACTATCAATGAGATTTTTGACGAAATAATAGGAAAAGTAAATACTGAATAAACTAAAATGAAAGCTATAGCGCTTACAATCAGGCTGGATTCACTTTACTCCATAAGAATTCCTTATACCTGGCAATCAGCTCTTGTTTATCCTTTGCCCCCTCCATCTGCAATAATAGGGATGTTGGCAAATGCTTTGCAGAGATACAGAAACGACCAATCTCCTCTCTATTATCTTGATAAAACAGAAGAAAATGTGGTATGGACAGGAGCAAGACTTCTATCCCCGGCTGTAGTCAAAAGTTATACCACATCCGCCATTACCAGATGGGAAGTAGAACTTGGCGGCAAATCTACAAATGCTCTGGGAAGACAGTATGCTTTTACAAAGAATATTCAAGCGATTGCTGTGATAGAGGAACCGGCATTTGCCTCAGAATTGGTTGATGCTTTACAAAATGCGCCTGTGACCTGTGGTGATAGTGAATCTATTGCAACCATTGAGAACATTAACTCTCTTTTAGAAACTAAGACAAAAGAGAGCAAACCCAAGATAAGTCTTGAGACTGAATTTCCAATTCCTTTTAATCTCCAAAAGATAGAAATCATTGAAGGTTTTGGGCGGCTTTATTTAGTCCATGAAAGTTGCAAGAAAAAAGGTAAAGAATTTCCACTGGTAAATTATCTTTTTCCATTAAGAGAAGAAAAGGGTATTTTACATCCTACAAAGTTTAAAATTGCAATCAAACAGCCGATCTCCGTATTGGAAATTAAGGATATAGGGAGAGTAATCAAATCAATCTAATATAAAGAAAGAGGGGTATGGAAGTGAAAAAACGCGGGAAAACTTCTAAAATGTGGGTGAGAAAGCCCTCTATGAGCAAGGAAGAAGCGGTTCGATTTATTGAGGATTATGGCGGGCAGCATTTCCTCAATGATAGGGTCAAAAGCATAAGGGTTAAAACAAGGTTGAATGATTTTTATATATATGCCACTGTCTGGAACTACTATGGCAAATGCTGGTATGAAGACCCAGTTGCAAGACTCCAGTGGCGTGGAGATGACACATATCAGCTCGCATATTTCAGACACACGGGAAAATGGCATAATATATTTGAACTTGTTGGGACACTAAAAGAATGTCTGGACTGGGTAAACGAAAATGCTTACGATGTGTTCTGGGAATAGCGAATATTGATTCGACAAGTAAACCCTCGCACAATGAAATTGTGCAGGGTAAACACATTAAGGCTAATATAATTCTTTATATAACAGGAGGATACGACCATTCGATAATTGTGCAATTGTCAAATGATAGAATTAAAGACAATCTTGTAGGGAATTTGCGTCTTCGTGCCTTTGTGGTGTTGCCTTATTAGCCTTAATCTCTTTAATCCATTGATGATTTTTTCCTTGACAAATTGACATAGTTGATGTATAATTAACCTGGTTAAATTAACGTTAGCAATGTGTAAATGGAGAGAATAAATTTAAAATATTGGGATAACGAGAGGATAAATAGCCTTATGCCCGAAAATTTTGTGAATCGGGAGCTAGGAGCAGATTTGCTTGAGGCAATGGATAGTAAGAAGGTTTTGTTTCTTTATGGCCCAAGACAGAGTGGCAAAACCTCTCTTATAGGATGGATGATTCATAGATTACTTGAGAAAGGCATATCTCCACAAAATATAAACTACGCTGTGATGGATTTTCTTGACCTTCACCCTCTGATTTCAGATACGCGGAAACTTGTGAGACTCTTGCGGGATGAATCTATGGGAGATAAAAAAATATATCTATTTATTGATGAAATTCAAAGGCTTGGTAACGCAGGTCTTTTGCTTAAGCAACTTTATGATGCACATATGAATATTCAGATTATCGCAAGTGGCTCTTCACTCCTTAAAATAAAGGAAGAAATAAAAGAACATCTAACTGGCAGGAAGCTTGATTTTCTCCTTCCTCCCTTCTCGTTTTTAGAGTTCTTAAAAGCAAAAAGCGGCTTACCACCAAATAGAATTCGGAGATACGATATTAAAGAAACAGGAGATTTTATTGATCTTTATGGTGGGAGAGTATCTTCACTCTGGAATGAGTATATTAGAACAGGTGGTTATCCAGAGGTTGTTGTCTCCCCCAAAAAAATAGATTGGCTATACGCTGGATTGTTCTCTGCCTATCTTGAGAGAGATGTGGCAGGTTTTCTTGGCAATGCCAATTACCAAAAATTTCAGGATTATGTTCGCCTTGTTGCTTCTGAAATTGGGAAAATCTACAATCGCCAGTCAATTGCAAGGACTATGGGAAGAGACCCTCGAACCATAGAGAAATTCGAAGATATTCTTATGGTTACCTTCGTGCTCTATAGACTTACACCTTTCTACACCAACATTCGTAAAGAGCTGAGCAGAGCACCTCGTTTCTATTTCTGGGATACTGGATTCAGGAATTTTATTTCGGGAGAGGTTAAAAATGCCTCAGTGACCGGTTCTCTTCTTGAAAACGGGGTTGTGAGCGAAGCACAGAAAATGTCTCAAAATCAAAATTTCCTACTCCACTGGTGGAGAACAAAGGGAGGAGCAGAAGTTGACCTCATAATAAAAAGAGAAAAGGAGAACATACCCATTGAAATCAAGGGAATTAGAGAAAAGAAACCGAAAATGACGCGTTCATTTATTTCCTTCATAGAAAATTACAAACCATCTCGTGCCTATTTCGTGACAAGTGGGTATTATGGGGAAACTCGGTATAAAAACACCAAGGTTCATTATATTCCCTCTTATATGGTGGGTCTTTTGAGAAAATTTTGATGGATAAAATCACTGGCACGCTTATCTGGTATTACTACATTTGTCCCCGTGAGGTTTGGCTTATGTCTCGGGAGCTGAATCCTGATCAGGATAATCCCTATATCGAAATCGGCAGACTGATTCATGAAGATAGTTATACACGAGAAAAGAAGGAAATTACTTTTGGTAATATCAAACTTGACATACTCAAAAAGAAAAATGGTCAAATTGTAGTGGCTGAAATTAAAAAGTCGTCACGATTTGAGAAGTCCGCTCGCATGCAACTGGCGTTTTACCTGCATAGGCTGAAAGAGATGGGGATAGAGGCTAAGGGTGAGTTGCTTATACCCAAGGAGAAAAAACGAATTCGAATAGAACTTGATGCAGATATTGAAGAAGAACTTAAAAGAGCAACCACGGAAATTAAAGATATTATATCATGGGAGATGCCACCGAAACCCGAGAAGAATAAATTTTGTGGGAAGTGTGCGTATAGAGAGTTTTGCCAGGCGTGAGAAGGACCGTAAGGCGTAAGGCGTGAAAGACCGTAAATCGTGAAACGTGAATAGTAAATCGTAGTTTGTTAAATCTGTGCAATCTATGGTTGCAAAATCAGTGTAATCTGTGTTTTATGAAGAAGAGTATTTATATTTTTTCGGATGGTGAATTGAAACGAAAAGAGAATACACTCTACTTTCAGAGCGAAAAAGGTAAGAAGTATGTGCCAGTCGAAAACACTAAAGAGATTATGGCATTTGGCGAGGTCACGCTCAACAAGAAGCTCTTGGAATTTCTATCTCAGCAAGAGATTATGCTTCATTATTTTAATCACTATGGATACTATATGGGCACTTTCTATCCAAGAGAGCACTACAACTCGGGCTATATGATTTTGAAACAGGCAGAGTCCTATCTTGACAGGGAGAAAAGAATTGACCTTGCAAAGAGGTTTGTGGAGGGAGCAGTATTGAATATGAAGAGGGTGTTGAACTATTATGCGAACAGAGGCAAGTCGGTATCAGAATACATTGACAGGATAGATTCAATAAGTCCAGCAATTGAAGAATGCAATTATACAGATGAACTTATGGCGATTGAAGGCAATATAAGAGAACAATACTACAATGCATTTGATAACATCCTGGAGAATGAGAACTTCACCTTTGAGGGAAGAACGAGAAGACCGCCTAAGAACAGATTAAACTCATTAATAAGTTTTGGAAATTCGCTTTTATATGCGAGGGTTTTGAGTGAGATATACAAGACCCATCTTGACCCGAGAATTGGTTTCCTGCATACAACCAATCAGAGAAGATTTACACTCAATCTCGATGTCTCTGAGCCCTTCAAACCAATAATCGTGGACCGAATAATATTTAATCTGATAAATAAGAATATGATAAAGACAAGACACTTTGAGCAGAAGCTGGGCGGGATAGTACTCAATGAAAAGGGTAGGGAATTATTTGTGAGAGAATTTGATGAGAGATTGAAGAATACGGTGAAGCACAAAAGATTGAAGAGGAATGTATCATACGAAGGTATGATAAGGTTAGACTTGTATAAGATAGAGAAACACCTTATGGGTGAGGAGAAATATACGCCATTTGTGACAGGGTGGTGAGGAAGATAGTAACGAGTAACAAGTGACGAGTGATGAGTAACAAGTAACGAGGAGGAGGATATATAATGAAAGGGCATCACAGATTAGATGTATGGAAGAGAAGCATTGAGTTTGTCTCGGCTATCTACAGACTTACAGCCGACTTCCCTGATATAGAGAAGTTTGGACTTATATCACAGATGCGAAGATCGGCGGTATCAATATCAAGCAACATAGCTGAAGGGGCTGGTAGAGGAAGCAAAAGAGAATTTAGGAATTTTCTATCGTATTCTCAGGGTTCAATTGCAGAATTAGAAACACAACTTATTATTAGCGGTCAATTAAAATTCATTCAGAAACCAGAATTGGAACCTTTATTAAATGAATTAGAGGAAATTTCAAGAATGGTGATTGGATTACAGAAGACATTAAAAGTGAACTAATTCGTTACTTATTACTTGTTACTTGTCACTCATTACTCCTTACTTATTACTTCTCACTCGTTACTACATTATGTATACCATTCTCGTATATGATATGAATGAAAAAAGGGTGAGTAAAGCATTGAAGATATGTAGAAAGTATCTCAACTGGGTGCAGAATTCTGTGTTTGAAGGTGAGATTACCTATGCAAAATTAGAAAAGTTAAAGGTAGAGTTGGGAAAACTGATGAACGATGACGAAGATTCTGTTATAATCTATACGATGAGGACTGATAGGTATACAGACAGGGAAATAATGGGACTTGAGAAAGGCGGAGAAGAAACGATAATATAGTAACGCCTTACGATTTACGATGTACGATTCACGATTTACGGTCATCCCTGTCTACCTGGAATAGTGTAAAAATTGCTGGAGATAGACGACAGCACTAAAAATGGATAAGTCATTTATATTTCACTCGTTACAATTCACTATTTACGATCCACTTACTATTCACTATTCACCATTCACTATTCACTCATGATGCTCTTTGACAATTACATAAGGATTTAGGTGATAATAAAATTGGTTTTTAGCCTACCTATAAGGAATTGAAACCAGTTAAGCCATAAGCACATCATAGTTAAGCTAGGCGGTTTTTAGCCTACCTATAAGGAATTGAAACCGCGGATTTCGTCCTTCACGGACTCATCTCAAAACAGTTTTTAGCCTACCTATAAGGAATTGAAACCGAACGAGAGGTCTGCTTTGAGTCGTTTTTGCAGTCGTTTTTAGCCTACCTATAAGGAATTGAAACTAAGGATATTTATACCGAGCGGATTTGTCTGTAGGTCGTTTTTAGCCTACCTATAAGGAATTGAAACCGCGGATTTCGTCCTTCACGGACTCATCTCAAAACAGTTTTTAGCCTACCTATAAGGAATTGAAACCTCCGAGCTCTTGCAGGGCATGAATCATTTCCCTGTTGTTTTTAGCCTACCTATAAGGAATTGAAACTAAGGTGTTTTAGCTCGGTCTCGGGTCTTTTAAAAGAGTTTTTAGCCTACCTATAAGGAATTGAAACTATGCATGAAATACCTATAGGATAGTCGAATTGGTCAGTTTTTAGCCTACCTATAAGGAATTGAAACCCAGTAGCTATAGTTAAAGGAGGATGTTTATATTGGTTTTTAGCCTACCTATAAGGAATTGAAACCCCTGATCAGATTTTGAGATACTTCTATACACAAGCGTTTTTAGCCTACCTATAAGGAATTGAAACTAGCATTCCTCATCTACCTCAATTATCCATTTCTCTAGTTTTTAGCCTACCTATAAGGAATTGAAACTCAGAAGTTTGGAGTACTATCACTGGTGATATAGGGGTTTTTAGCCTACCTATAAGGAATTGAAACTAGTTGCAGTTTGTACCTGGTAGCTTTTGACTCCATTGTTTTTAGCCTACCT
>PEYP01000098.1 GCA_002774315.1 Candidatus Stahliibacteriota bacterium CG08_land_8_20_14_0_20_40_26 | reverse complement strand
TATTTCTGGAAATGAGAAGTTATAACCCTTGGATTCTAAAGGTACTGCAGCTGCCCTGGGTACTGCTTGAAAAAACTATACTGACAAGGCTACACACAATGAAAGTCTAAACAATTTTTTATAAGACATAAGCCCTCCTAATCTAAATTTCGTAAATGAGTAATGGGGTCAGACCTGAAAAAAGAATCTAAGGTACAAGTTTCTTTTTTATTAATCCCTGATGGAAAATCAAGGTCAGGAAAATCAAGGTCAGGTCTTCACATTACACATTCCTAATTTTTCACTCTGTTTTCTCACTTTAATAAGTATAATATAAAATTCCCAATTTGTCAAGTATTTTTTCGGAAAGCTCTGAAAAGGTACCCCATGCCCTCCAATAGTAAAGAAATCAGGGGTAATCAGCGTTAATCCCTGCCTGACGGCAGGCAGGTGCGTCCAATTTTTTTCTTGACAAAAATGCGTTCATATGGTATAATACATATAACGAAGCCCCTGATAGCTCAACGGACGGAGCACCGATCAAGGTTTAAAATCCTAAATTCGAAACTCTAAACAAATTCCAAATTTCAATCTTACCTGTACAGGAGTCACAAACAGCTTAGAATTTAGAAATTTTTAATTTTTGATATTTGATATTTAATTTTACTTATCGCCCCTGTAGCTCAGTAGGATAGAGCACCGGTTTCCTAAACCGGGTGTCGTGCGTTCGAATCGCACCAGGGGTACATTATAAAATATCAAAAATCAAACCTGCCTGCCGGTAGGCAGGGAGCACCGATTTCTTAAGGAAAGTATGTCCTACTATTTATACGCACTGGTCAATGATAACGGAAGAATATATGTAGGAATCTCCTGTAACCCCCAAAAACGATTAAGGGAACACAATTCTGGAAAGACTAAATCAACCAAAGGGTACAGGCCTTGGAGTATATTCTTTGTCGAGCAATATAATAGCCGACGACAGGCCAGAGAAAGAGAGAAATACTGGAAATCGGGAACAGGGAAAGAAAGATTAAAAAGGCTTTTATCCCTTTTTAGTAGCTCAGTAGGATACCTGCCTGCCGGTAGGCAGGGAGCACCGGTTTCCTAAACCGGGAGTCGTGCGTTCGAATCGCACCAGGGGTACTTGGGCGCTTGGCGCAGCTGGTTAGCGCGTCTGACTTACATTCAGGAGGTCGGGGGTTCGAATCCCTCAGCGCCCATATTTAATAGGATACTATGAAAAATACTATGAAAAATAATATGAAAGAAACCACAGAGGAACATTCACCCCGACGTATCGTCGGGGCAAGGATGTTGCCTAACGGCGACCTTCGGTTCACAGATAAATAAAAACAATCAGTGTAAATCAGCGTTAATCTGCGTCAGAAAAACTAAACCACAGAGGACACAGAGAGAAAGAAACAATGTAAAATGCAAAATTAGCAGTTAGCAATTTAAAAATGATTTTTCGCAAATTGATAGTTTTGCATTACCAAGGTAATGCCTGCCTGACGGTAGGCAGGCACTCCATTAGCAGTATTTTGCTATTCTACACTTCCCGAATCCGTATTAAAATATAAACACTATGCAGCGTATACTTACCTGTAATATAGGAAATACAAATACTCAGATAGCAAACTGGATTGAAAACAGAATTGAAAAGATAATACAAGTTGACACTCAACATCTGTATAAGGGAAAACTGAATTTGAAAAAACCCGATGCAGTTTTTACTGCTTCAACTGTACCAGATAAAGCGGAAGAATGGAAAAGAATTGTAAGGAATATGTGGGGACTTGAAGTCTCTTTTATAAGTAAAAGAACTAACTTTGGTGTGGAAATTGAGTATAAAGACAATCTTGGGCAGGATAGGATATCAAATATTGCTGCTGGGTATCTTCGGGCAGATAATAATTTTATAGTTATAGATTTTGGGACTGCAACAACTGTAGATGTTGTTATAGATTCAAGATATATGGGTGGACTTATCTTTGCTGGCATAGATTTAGGACTTAGAGCGCTCTATAGATATACTTCCCTTTTACCAAGGGTTGAACCCAAAAAGGTGGATAAGATACTCGGAAAGGGTACAGATGAATGCCTTCTGTTGGGTGCATATTGGGGTGAAAAAACGAGAATAGGAGGCATTGTGGATAGGATAAGGAAGGAATTTAAACAGGATTTTCCTGTTTTAACCACCGGTGGTATGGGTGAAGAAATATCAAGAGAACTGGGATACAGATACGATAGATGGCTTACCCTCAGAGGAATAAAATACATTGCGGATAAAACTGGTATACCTTAAGTCGTTCTTGTGTCTTCGGTCTTGTGTCGTCAGTCTTTCACTCACGCGATTACAGAAACGATTCCAAGCACTTCTTTTACATCTCCTTTAAGCAGTGTCCTCGCGCACTCGTTCAGGGTTGCGCCTGTCGTTAAGACATCATCCACAAGAAGAACAGTCTTATCTTTGATGAGCTCTATCCTTTGTTTGTTAACTACAAACGCATCCTTCACATTAGTTGCCCTCTCTTCCGATGGGAGTTTTGTCTGAGAAGGGGTTGCCCTTACACGGATGAGGGCGTCGGAGACGAGGGGTATGTTTAATTCAACGGATAGTTCTTTCCCAAGTAGCTCTGCCTGGTTATAGCCTCTTTCTCTTGTTCTTGTTGTATGCAGAGGAACAGGTAATATTACATTACAATTGCGATATATCTCTTCTTTTAAAATTGCCTGTATCATAAGCCTTCCAAGGATCTTTGCCGTTCCTATTTTCCCATTATACTTCAGCAGGATAATTAAGTGTTCTGCAATTCCATCATAGGGAGATATTCCTCTTATGTAAGAACAGGGATGACGCTCTATTATACAGGTATTGCAAACTTTAATATCGGGGGTTGGAAGAGGCCTTCCACATCTTTCACAATAAGGTGGGGATAACAGCCTTATTCGCGAGTAACAGTCATTACATATAATGTTTTCTTCACTCTTCAGTCTTCTTTTACATATATAACATACGGGAGGGAGAATGAGGTCTATCAGGTCTTTAAGAAGATGCATAAGGTTTTAGAACTCTGTGCCAACCTGGAAATGTGGCATCCATCCCTGTTCTCCATAGGCAAAATCAAATCCCAGAAGTCCCATCATCGGTATCTCCATTCTTATACCAAATCCTATACCCCTCTTCAAGTCAAACAGATTTATATCTTCAAGATTATTCCAGGTATTTCCAAGGTCCATAAAGACTATTGGATATATATTCTGGTCAAAAGCAATCTTTGCCTCCACTGTAAATAGAAGTGCATACCTGCCGCCTATGAATTTACCTTCTTCAAAAGTGCCTATAGATAAGTCCGGGTATCCCCGTAGTCCCCATGCACCTACACCGCCGAGTATAAATCGTTCATATGCAGGAGCGTTTTTGGGATTGAGTATGCCAAGTTTACCCCTTACAAGGGTGGCGAAATTGTGAGGCAGGCGATTATAAATATGTGATTCGAGTACGTACTTTTGGAATTTGACATTACCACCGAGGCCTGATAGCTCCACGCTTATAGAATTTTTTGAACCCTCTTTCGGGTTCATAAAGTTATCCCGTGAATCCCTTCTTAGTCCAAATGTGATAGCACTTTTCCACCTCTTGCCGGCTTGTATTATCAATGACCGCGGTGCAGTACTGTCCGCTTGGATAAAGATATTCTCAATACCGTAGTTGATATATCCACTTGTGTAGGCTAATCTTGGTATTGGTCTTGTTAAGTCTATTCTTCCACCTCTTCTCCTTTCAGTGAAGTTGAGCTGTTCTATCTCCAGGTTAAATATATTCAGTCCTACAGATAAAGGGTTATCGAAGAGCCATGGTTCTCTGAAACCAAGTTCGTAATTTGTGTATTTACCCCCTTTGTCTGTTCTAATATACAGGAGCTCACCGAGCCCCCTCAGATTCGGGATTGATATACTTACATTTCCTGTGAATTTTGTCTCTGCTGAATATCCAATACCAACTGAAAACTGTCCAGCCTGTTTCTCTTCTACATTAAATGTAAGATCTATATCACCACTATCGTTTACGACTCTTGTATCGAGTGTCAGATTTGAAAAAAATCCAAGGTTGTATACCTTTCTCTGAGAGCGTATAAGTTCGTTCCTTCGTAATATATCACCGGGAAAAATTGTAAGTTCTCTCCGTATAACCTTCTCGTGAGTTTTAGTGTTGCCTTTGACCCCAATGTAGTGCACCCTTGCAGGATTTCCCTCTTTAATATTGTATATTATATTTACGATAGAATCGTTCAGCTCTTCTTCTACACTAACATAGAGATATAGATATCCAAGGTCTCCATAGATTTCATATAGACTCTGAGTGCTTTCTTGCAATTTCTTGTTATTGTATACATTATCTTTTTTGAATTTTATGCATTTATACAATATTTCGTTGGGTATAATCTTGTTGCCTGAAAAACTGGCATCTCCAAAATATAGCTTCTTTCCCTCATCTATGGTTATTTCAATCTTCACCCAGGTTCCATTTAGTTGGATAAACTCTATATTCTTTATCTCCGCGTTTGGAAACCCTCGTTCTGCATAAAATTGTTTTATCTTATCCTTGTCTTCCTCAAACTTATCCCCATTGAATATTGCCTTTCTATACCATGTTTTTTCCCTGTTCTGCATTGTTTTTTCGATTGCTTTATCAGGGAATGCGTTATTTCCAATGATTTCTATTTGCCTTATTCTCAGGTTTACCTTTTCTGTAATAAAGAATCTTATGATCATTCCGTCTTCTGTCATCTCCATTTTTGGTTCAACCTCTACAAGAAAGTGCCCTTTGTTCTTGTACTCTTTAAGGATGTTAACCTTGCCATCAAATATATGCCTATCAGAGGCTATATCTCCTTTTTTTACACCGCACACCTCATTCAAATTTTTGTCCTTTATCTTCTTATTACCGATGAATTCAACCTTGCTTACTCTTGGATACTCCTCGACCTGAATTATAACTTTAACGCCGCCTCCCTTTCGTTCGCTGTCTATTATGATATCACGGAAGAGTCCAAGGGCGTATAATTTCTTTATGCCATCTCTTGCACTCTTAGAGGTGAACTCTTTACCCACAGCAAGCCCTGAGGCAGCAGTTATCAGTGTTTTGTCCACGAGTTTATTGCCCTTTACCTCTATGTCAACCACAATCTGTGAGTAGAGTGAGGAGGCAAGAAGAAGAATTATTATCAGGAGTTTCTTCATCTATACCCAAATATTACCGTCTTTCCTTCGATCCCGAAGGTCACGGCTCCCGACAGCTTATCACCGTGATTCAAAGACAGGAGGGTTTTTTTCGAACAGATCCCGGGTGCGTTATGGGGTCTACTTCTTATTCTTTCCCATAATTTCCAGAAACGGTTTTATTATGTCGATTGGAACAGGGAATATGATTGTTGAATTTTTCTCTGCCGCTATGTCAGATAATGTTCCAAGGAATCGCAGTTGCAGTGCTGATGGTGACTGGGCAAGCACATTGGCGGCGTCTTTCAATTTCTCAGATGCCTCGTATTCACCTTGTGCATGGATAACCTTTGCCCTTCTCTCCCTCTCAGCCTCTGCCTGGCGTGCCATCGCCCTCTGCATACTCTCTGGAAGATCCACATGCTTCATCTCTACCATAGACACCTTTATACCCCAGGGGTCAGTCTGTTCATCTATTATACGCTGTAATACCTTATTTATCTGGTCTCTCTCTGAGAGTAACTGGTCTAATTGAGAGTCTCCAAGTACACTTCGCAGTGTGGTCTGTGCGATCTGAGATGTGGCATAAAAATAATCCTGTACCGCCACAACCGCCTTCGACGGATCCATAACCCTGAAATAGACAACCGCGTTGACAGATACGGAGACATTATCCTTCGTAATGACATCCTGCGGAGGAACATCCATCGTTATAACTCGCAGAGATATCCTGACCATTCTATCTACGATGGGGATAAGAAGAATAAGACCGGGCCCCTTGACTCCGACTAATCTCCCAAGCCTGAATATCACTCCTCTTTCATACTCCTGCAGTATCCTTATAGCATTTGCAAGGATTATGATGACGAAGAGTGCGACTATAATCCATACACCGATCGTAACACCTCCTTATTTAAGTAAGTGAGTCAATGGGTCATTAGGTCAATGGGTCGTTAAGTCAATATTTTTAGATGCAGATACTCAAGGACTCAATTACCCAATAACCTAATGACTTAATTACCTAATAACTTAATTACTAGATCTCCTGATAGCTCGATTGCCTGATAGCCAAATTACCTAATGACCAAGTTTTTCAAATATCTTGCGGGCATCGTCAATATAGCCCTGTTTTTCATACAATTTTGCCATTGTCTCGGTAACAAACGGTGACTGCAGTTTTTCTGTAGCGGTCTTTATCCATTCGTCCTGAGGAAAAAGAAGAAAAATTTCCTCAAGTAGTTCTCTCGCGGATTCCCGATTACCATACTCTAAGTAAAGGTTTATGATATGCTTTTTGAGAACTAGACTGAATGGTTCAAAATGTGTTGCCTCAAGGAGTATCTCAAGCGCCTCTTCTGTTTCACCATTCTTATGTAGTGCATTTGACAGCATAAAATAGGGAGATAACCAATTTGGATATTTTGAGACCATATCCTTAAGTTGCTCTATTGCTTTGTTGTGATTCTTTGTGCGCAACATTCTTTCAGCCATCCTCAGCTGCTTTGCAAGATTAGTTTTTTTATCCTTACGCATAGTATATACCCAAACCACAGAGGTCACAGAGAGAAAGAAACAATGTAAAATGCAAAATTAGCAGTTAGCAATTTAAAAATGATTTTTCGCAAATTGATAGTTTTGCATTGTTAATTGATAATTTTGAATTGATTCCTCTGTGCTCCCTGCAGTTTTTTTCTTATCTGCGTTAATCTGCGTCCAATTTTTCCCTTGACATTTTTTGGTTTTTATGTTATAATAGACATAAGCGCCTGTAGCTCAACTGGATAGAGCATCGGATTTCTAATCCGAGGGTTGAGGGTTCAACTCCCCCCAGGCGTATTTTTATTTACGTCTGTTACTATTGCCACGCCTGCGGATGTCCCTATCCTTGTTGCGCCTGCTTCTATCATATCCTTTGCCTGTTGATAAGTTCTTATCCCTCCCGATGCCTTAACACCAATTCTTTCACCTACTACACCCTTTAAAAGTTTTACATCCTCTATAGTCGCTCCATATTTAGAGAATCCCGTTGAGGTCTTCACAAAATGGGCACCAGCCTCCATGACAACCTTCGCCGCTTCTACCTTTTCATTAGTACTCAGAAGACAGGTCTCTATAATGACCTTTACAAGAAGTCCTGTCTTTCTTACTATTTCTTCTGTTTCGTTCTTCACGAAGTCTATATTTCCTGATTTAAATGCCCCTATATTCATAACCATATCGATCTCTTCTGCGCCATCTTCCACGCATCTTTCTGCTTCGGAATATTTTACCATCGTGTGTGATGCACCAAGAGGAAAACCCACCACAGAGCATGTCTTTATCCCACTTCCGGTTAAAACTTTGCTCACAAGTGATACCCAGCATGGATTTACGCAACAGGATGCAAAGTGATATTTTTTTGCCTCTTCGCATAATTTTGTAATATTGCTTTCGGTTGCGTCTGGTTTTAACAGTGTGTGATCTATAAATTGTGCAATATCCATTTTAATTTATTCAACACCGAAGAACACTGAAATCACCGAATGATACTCCATAAGGAGAAAGGCACAAATTCAATTTGTGCCAGCACGGTTAAAACCGTGCCCTACAGGATTCACGAACAGGGACATCATCTTTCAAAGTATATCAGGATACCAGTGGATCAGCAGGCAGAGTATCTGAGTATCAGATTATCAGCATATTGGGCAAGAATTCTTTTTAATCTGATATTCTGATGTCCTGATTTTCTTCCTACTGATATTCTGATCGTCTGATACACTATTCACTGTTTTTCGGTATTATTCAGTGTTTAATTTAATTTGTGTCTAAAATTATTATAACATATACTATCTTATTTGTCAAGGAAAAAAGTTATATCAAGGGCTAAATTCGGGTATCTCTTCACAGGGAAGGTTGAAGTATTTTCTTATGTATGCATGTATACGCTGGCTTGCCTTACCATCACCGTAAGGATTTTTCTTGCCAGACATAGAATTGTAGAGTGCTTTATTTTTTAACAATCTGGATACCGATTCTACAATTTTTTCTCTATTTGTGCCCACAAGAGTTGCTGTGCCTGCTTCTATCCCTTCTGTCCGTTCGGTCACCTTTCTCATTACAAGCACAGGCTTGTTGAGGGAAGGCGCTTCTTCCTGTAGGCCACCCGAGTCCGTGAGCACGAGATATGAACTTGACATCAGATTGATAAATTCAAGATAGGGAGGAGGGTCTATTATGCTTATTCTCTCTACGCTTTTTAATATATCATTTACTGGCAATCTTATGTTCGGATTCGGATGAAGAGGATATACAATTTCCACATCCTGAAAATTTTCCACAATATCCTTTAATGCGTAACATATCTCCCTTATAGGTTCTCCAAAACTCTCCCTTCTGTGGCAAGTTACAAGAATAAGTTTGCTCCCCTTATCCTGTACGGTTACAGGATTTTCTTTCAGTTGTCCGATTGCCCTCTCTATTGCATCAATTGCTGTATTTCCCGTTACATATATATTTTCAGTGATTCCTTCCCTTAAGAGATTCTCCCTTGCCTTTTTGGTGGGCGCGAACAGGAGGGTTGATAAATTGTCTGTCAGAATTCTGTTTATTTCTTCGGGGTATGGGTTGCATTTGTCAAAACTTCTCAGACCGGCTTCCACATGTGCGACAGGTATCCCCTCATAGAAAGCTGAGAGTGCAGCAATAAATGTAGTGGTCGTATCTCCCTGAACAATAACCATATCTGGTGATAAATTTTTATATGCAGTTTTGAACTGTGTTAGTGCCTGAGTAGAGATATGAAACAGGTCCTGTCCGTCTATCATTATGTTGAAGTCGTGGTCTGGAGAGAGTGAAAATACTGAAAGGACCTGGTCAAGTAGCCATCTATGCTGGGCTGTAGCTATAAGAATAGTTTTAAATGACCTGTCCTTTTTCATTACATTAACGAGTGGTGCAAGTTTTATGGCATCGGGTCTTGTACCTATCACAATAGCTATTTTTTGCATTTGCAATCTCCCTCGTTTAAGTTTTCCCCGCAGTAAGGGCATAGTCCCTTACAATCAGGTGTGCAGAGAGGTTTTATAGGTATTGCAAGCAAAATTGTATCCCTTACAAGTGGGGTAATATCTACCTTATCCCCCGCATAGTAATATTTCTCTGTGTCGGTTGTTGTAAGTTCTATCTCTTCTTCTTTGATTATACAAGGACTTTCCCGCTCAAATATACAGTCTACCTTTTCATTAAACTGCTTTGTTACTACCTCAAGGCATCTCGCACAGGTTATATTGAGCTTGAATGAGACATCTCCCTTTATTCTTACCCTCGTCTTTAATTTTGTGAGGACAAATCTACACAAAACCATTTCTCCAAGTTCGTCTACATCAAGTTTGTCTTCTAAAAAGGAAATCTCTAGCTTATCCCCGTTTTTGATTTCATTGATATTTATGAACATGCTTCACCTGTTCTGGTATAGTTATGATGAGTGGAAGTATCCTTTTAAACTCCGTATTTTTTATTCTTCCGGTTATATCATCCACGAACTTCTCCTCAAAACCTACGTCCAGGAGTTTTTTTCTGGAGTGTTTCAATTCTATAATATGATAAAGTAAATTATCTATCTCATTGTATTCGTATCCCAGTTCTCCCTCATCTGTCTGTCCCTTCCATAGACCTGCGGTTGGGACCTTTTTTATGATTTTATCAGGCACTCCTATACAGGAAGCCAGTTGCCTCACTTCTGTTTTATAAAGGTTTCCTATCGGATTTATTGCGCAAGCACCGTCCCCGAACAATGTGAAATATCCAAGGTTATATTCTGTTTTATTTCCTGTTCCAATAACAAGTGCATTTTCAAGCGCTGATATGTCATATAGTATGCTCATACGCTCTCTTGCCATCTTGTTACCTCTTCTCTTTTTATCTGCGTCCGGAAAATTTTTAAAATAGTCATCTACCATAGGTTGTATGTCTATCCTGTAGCTCTTTACTCCAAGATTCTTTATAATTGCAACTGCATCCTTCAATTCCTCTTCGCCCATACCATTGTATGGTAAAATGACACCCACTGTATTCTCTCTTCCCACTGACAGCGAGAGAAGTGTTACCGCCACAGCTGAATCAAGTCCTCCTGACACACCCACGACTCCTCTTTTAAATCCCCTTCTCTCAATTTCGTTCTTCAACTCTTCTGTAAGGTATTTCTTTACTCCTTCAATATCAATCTGACGCATAGTGTCTCCTTTCCTCTATCTTTAAAACGGATTAGACACAGAGCACTGTTTTTCTTCCTCCCAGCTACCCAATATCACACATATATGCATATGACATAGATTCTGTGTTATAGCCAAACCCTACATTGCCGTGTTTATCTATTCCTATTGCGCCAAAGTGTGTATTCTGTTTACGCCCTTCCTCTATTAACTGCCCTATTGCCTCATCCGGTTTCTTCTTCATTATAAGTTCTGTGATTCTCCATGCTACACCGAGTTTCATAATGCCCTCTCCATAACCAGTCACAGATACACCGCCCCATTTCGAGGCAAATGTTCCCGCTCCTATTATTGCAGAGTCCCCAACTCTTCCGGGTAGTTTACCAAGTATGCCTCCGGTTGATGTGGCAACTGCAATCTCGCTGTTTCTGTCGAGTGCGCAGGCACCTACTGTACCTGGTTCATATAAAGGTAAAAGTTTCCTAATCTTCTTTAAATGCATGGACTCTCCCTTTTCTTTTAATACTTGTAGTCTCTTTTCCATCTCAGGGGTTATTGGGTTGCAAGTTTCGAAACCAAATAGTCTTGCAAATCTACCTGCTCCCTCTCCTACTAACAAAATGTGGTCTGTCTCTTCCATAATCTTTCTTGCTATATCAACAGGATGCCTAACATTTTTTATTGCGCCAACAGCACCAAATTCACCACTTCCAAGCATAACAGACGCATCCATCTCAACTTCTCCCAGAAGATTAAGGGCTGAACCTGTTCCGGCATTGAATGTGGGATCATCCTCCATAATTTTAACTGCAGTAATCACGGCATCAAGAGCATTTCCTCCTTCTTTCAGGACTTTATAGCCCTCTTGTGCTGCAAGTTTCGTGCCCTTCTGGTGTGCCTCCTCATTTCTGATTTTTCCGGCACCACCATGAACTATTATACTTAACATATAAAAAAATCCTTCACCTCATCTATGGATGAGGCTGTCTTGGATTGTGGGATAGAGGATAGGAAGAATTTACCATAGTATTTCTTCCTTATTCTGGTATCAAGTATTGCAACCATTCCATAGTCCGTCTTTTTACGGATAAGTCTCCCAAATCCTTGTTTTAATGTCAGGATAGCTTTTGGTAATTGGTAGGAGAGGAATGCGTTTCTTTCCTCCTTCTTCAAGCTTTCTATCCTTGCCTCCTCTAAAGGATCTGTTGGAACATCAAACGGCAATCTTGTTATTATTACCGATATGAGAGAGTCTCCCGGCACATCTACACCCTGCCAGAAAGTGGATGCACCAAGGAGGACTGCTCTTTTACCATATCTAAACCTCTCAAGCAGGATATCCCTTGAGGTCTCTCCTTGTTTAAGAAGGTTATAATCCGGCAAGCGGTATAACAGATTGGTATAGACCTCGTCCATAAGTTTATAGGATGTAAAAAGAAGAAATGTCCTTCCCTCTGTAATTTTGACGAGTTTTTCTGTCTCGTTGGTAATAAACTCTGGATATCTATCGTTTCTTGGGTCTGGTCCATCCTGTGGGATGTATAGGATGGAATTATTCATGTAATCAAACGGCGACGAGAGGTATATGGTGGTTCCTGATGAAATTCCAAGTTTCTCTTTGATGAAACGAAAGTCATTAGGATGTGTTGTTATCGTTGCAGAACAAAGTACCACAGGTATGTCTCCATTGAACACGGTTGAGGCGAGCGAATCTGATATATCTATAGGCGCACTCTGCAGGACAATCCAGTTTTTATTGGTCTCAATCCAGTAAACACTATGTGGGTCTTTCAGGGATATAAAGCGCTTGATGGTTGTCTTTACCGCTTTGACCCTGTCTGCAAGATTGCTAAGATCTGCCTTTTCCTCTTCACTCCCGGCTTCGGTGTTGGAGAGTATTTTTGCGAGTGTGTCAAGATTTTGAAAAAGGTCGTCTGTCTTTATATCAACTGGCTGTTTTATTCTTGTGCTGGGAGAGATAAATTTTCTCTTAATGGAATTGAAGAAATCCTCTCCTGCATCGTGTGTTGCCTCTAAGACAGGCTTTATCTTGCTTATATTCTTCGTTTTAATCTCTCGCAGAAGATAGGTGAGTGTATAGTTTGTAACGCTTTCTCCAAAATAGGATGTTGCAACATCTTCAAGGTTATGTGCCTCATCAAAGATAACTGCGTCGTATTTTGGGAGAACCTTGCCACCGCAGGATAGATTTGCAAAGAATAGATGGTGATTTGTAATTATGATCTGGGAAGAATAGATCTTGCGTCTTGCATATTCATAATAACAGTTTGGTCTCTCCTTGCACAATTTCCCAATACAGGTGTTCCGTCCTCGACCGATATCGTTCCATATCGAAATTTTACCCTCTTCCTCTGCCTCGCTCCGCAGTCCTGTTCGTGTTGTCTTTTGCCACAGGATTATCCTCTCCAATTCATCCATCTGGAAAGGCAGAAACGCTCCCTCTGATAGAAGATTCTTGAATCTCCTCCTGCAGAGATAGTTTTCTCCCCCGAATGCCACGTTGGCAACAACAGGGGAACCAAGAACAGATTTTGCAAGGGGAATATCGCTGGACAGAAGCTGGTTTTGTAGCGTCTTTGTATATGTGGATATTATAATTCGTCTGTCTTCTTTCAGCCATAAGATTGCTGGGATGAGATATGCAAGGGATTTACCAATCCCCGTTCCCGCCTCGGCGATCAGGATGTCGTTTTTATCCAGTACCTCCTTTACCTTGTATGCCATCTGTAATTGTTCTTCCCTTCTTTCGTATTGCTTTATCGTGTTTGCAAGAAGAGTATTGAATATATAATCCAGGTCAGACATAGTATGGGTTAATTATATACCATAACGGGATAAATGTCAAGAGAAAAAATCAAAAGTTAACCACGAAGTCCGTTAGCTAACGGAAAGACACGAAATCCACAAAATATTGGTTATTGGTAATCAGCCACAAGGGCCTTCCCAGCCTCGATAATTAAGTTAGCCTTTTATCTGGAGTGCATTACCTTGGTAATGCAGCAGATGTTAGATCCTCCCATCCGTTAAGTCTGCTTAATCCCTGCCTACCGGCAGGTCTATCAATCGGTAGACAGGCAGGCGTTGATTCATCCGATGAAATTTTTGGTTCTTCTCCAATTTAGTGGGTTCACCTGCCTGCCGGTAGGCAAGGAATACTGACCAAATGCTGGACAGGCTTGACAATATGGCTTTTTGTATTTAAGAAGTAATCCATTTCTACCTGTCGGTAGACAGGTTTCATTTCATAAGAGTGGGTTTTCGGAAATGACTTTCAAAAATGTAGACACGCCTGCCTGACGGCAGTCAGGATTTCAAATCGTGCTGGCACAAATTGAATTTGTGCCTACAAGTGCTCAAGAGAATTTGACCTTATACTCTACCCACTAAATTGAAAAACCCCAATTTTTTTTCTTGACAAAGTGCTATTTTTTGATTATAATGTAGTAAGAATTATCCAGAATATGTTTGAGGTATAGCACATATTTTAATTTATTTAATCTATTATCACCTCAATTCTGGAGTTTAAATAACCAAAAGGGAGTAAGAAAATGATTTCTGCTTTCTCTATATTTTGGTGGTTTCCGGATTTTGAGCAGACTGCTTTTTTGAACGAAAGCAGTGATATTTCTAACTTCCGTTTCCCTTGGGATACAGAGTGTATTCTGAGGGATTTTTTATTTAAAACTTGGTCCTTTTATCGAGAAGTAGATTTGAAGGAATCGGGAGGCAGTTAATAGCACAGATTGAATCCCTGACTGCCGTCAGGCAGGTGTGCCTACAAGCGGACCAGCACGAATTGAATTCCCCGCCTGTAGCGGGGCAGGCATGCCTACAAGCTTTTTAACCACAGAGTTCACAGAGAAAAAGTGATTAAGAGATTAAGTTAATTGAGTGATTGAGAGATTAAGTTAATTCACTAATTTATCGCTCTCTGTGGTTAGTTTTTTTTGACAATACCTTGCGGATTAAAAGGGGGTTGTATGTGATACATAAATTATTGTATCTGTTTTGTTAAGGGCTCCATAAGTGATAAGAAAGCAACTTAAAGGAGGTTGTTATGCCAGTAAAAAAATTAAAAGATTTCTTGGACAGTAATAAAATCAAATATGTGACCATCAAGCATTCACCTGCGTATACTGCCCCAGAAATCGCAGGTGCTGCTCACATCCCGGGAAAGGAATTAGCCAAAACAGTAATCATTAAGGTTGACGGTAAGATGGCTATGGCTGTTCTTCCTGCTTCCCAGAGAGTGAATTTTGATCTTTTGAAAAAGATCGCTGGAGCGAGTAAGGCTGAACTTGCCAGTGAGCAAGAATTTAAAGACCTGTTTCCGGAGTGTGACGTTGGTGCTATGCCACCTTTTGGAAATCTCTATGGAATGGAAGTTTTTGTGGACGAAAGTTTATTAGAAGACAAAGAAATTGCATTCAACGCAGGTTCTCATACGGAACTGATCAGATTAGCATACAAGGATTTTGAAAGATTGGTAAAACCAAAGATGGGGAAACTCTCAATCTGAATAATATTCATCGGTGACAGGAGAACCGAAGGAAGGGCGCTGACCCGAGTTGCCGAGAAAATCGAAAGGTTTAAAAAACTGGACGTGAAATGTCGTTAGAAAAAACTGCCACAACTATTAAGCGATTGATTACGGAATATGGTAATCTCTACTCAGAACAACTTGGCATAAATATCAAAAACGGAGATGAAGAAGAGATATTTAAATGGTTTTTGGCATCCCTACTTTTTGGAAAAAGAATTAGTGAGAATATCGCAGTGAGAACATATCGGGAATTTGAAAGGGCAGGGGTCTTGTCTCCAAAAGCTGTTCTTGCAGCAGGATGGAATAGGCTTGTTGAGATACTTGACGCTGGTGGATATGTGCGATACGATTTTGGCACTGCAACCAAATTACTTGAGATAAGCAAAGACCTCTTGACGGGATACGGGGAAGAGCCATTAACAACAATCCATAGAACCGCAAAGAATAATAATGAATTGGAGTCAATCTTACAATCTTTCAAGGGCATTGGGCCTGTGACCACAAATATTTTTTTAAGGGAACTTCGTGATGTTTGGAAAAAGGCAGACCCAGAACCACTACCCAGCGTGAAGATGGTTGCCCGGAGATTTAACATTGATCTTGATAAATTAAACCGCAAGACGGAGGAATTTATAAGGCTCGAGGCTGCATTAATCAGAGTGAGAAAAATGGGAGATGGGACGGTATAACATTTGGCGATGGCATATCTACCTGTCGATAGACAGGAAGAGCAGGAAAATAATGCTGACTCGATCTCCTATCCAGGCAAAATTTTTAATGATGAAAAGGCGAAGAAAAAAGGATTTATTTAAGAGAAATATGAAATTCGAAACAAAAGCAATTCATATAGGAGAGGAGCCAAAATTCAAAGAAGGTGGCTTTGGTGATGTTGTTATACCTATTCACCTTTCTTCTACATTCGCAAGAAAAAAGGTGGATAAACCGACATATGGATATGAATACTCAAGAACTGGAAATCCAACGCGAAATGCTTTAGAAAGACATTTAGCTGCTCTTGAAGATGCCAAGTTTGGTTTGGCTTTCGCATCTGGGGTGGCTGCCGAAACAGTTTTGTGTTTATCTTTATTAAAATCAGGAGATCATGTAATTGCTTCTGGCGATTTGTATAGTGGAACAAGAAGATTATTTAATACAGTATTCAACCAGAATTTCGAAGTTGAGATTAGCTATGTAGATGCAAGAGAAGTAAAGAATGTTAAAAAAGCTATAAAATCTAATACAAGATTAGTTTGGTTGGAAACACCAACAAATCCGTTAATGAGACTTTGTGATATTAAGGCAATTTCGGAAATAACAGAAGAGAAAGATATAATAGTTGTTGTTGACAACACATTTATGAGTCCATATTTTCAAAAACCGTTAAATCTGGGGGCTGACATTGTAGTTCATAGCACGACCAAATTTCTCAATGGACATAGCGATTCAATAGGAGGTGCAGTAATGCTTTCTGACGATAAAACCTATGGCACACTTAAATTTTATCAAAATACTACTGGTGCGATATTATCACCTTTTGATAGCTTCCTGGTTTTAAGAGGAATAAAAACCTTGGCAATAAGGATGGAAAAACACAATAAAAATGCTATTAGAATTGCTGAATATTTGGAATCTCATCCTAAAGTTAAGAGGGTAAATTACCCAGGATTAGAGAGCTATCCCCAACATAATTTAGCCCAAAAACAGATGTCAGGATTTGGTGGAATGTTATCCTTCGAAATTGACGCCAATTTGAAAGAAACAAGAGCATTTTTAGAGAACCTCAAAATATTTGCATTGGCAGAAAGTTTGGGTGGAGTGGAATCATTAATTGAACATCCTGCTATAATGACGCATTCTTACATACCTAAAAAAGAGAGAGAAAAGATGGGAATAACGAATTCTTTGATAAGAATCTCAGTAGGAATAGAAGACATAACTGATTTAATAGAAGATTTAGATAATGCATTTAAAAGAATGACACAAAAATAAAAAAGCGAGCGTTGGAACTCTCCGCAACCCTTTAATAGACAACAAAAAAATATCACCTAAATTTAACAGAGTAGTTTTTGTTGGGAAACATTTTAA
>PEYP01000049.1 GCA_002774315.1 Candidatus Stahliibacteriota bacterium CG08_land_8_20_14_0_20_40_26 | reverse complement strand
CGCCGGGTTTACAAATGGGGAAAACGACCTCTGTGTTGTAGCCACACTCCCATCGAAAAGGAGTGTCACCATACTCAAGAACAGAACATAACCCAACATAAAACCTCCTTTTTAGGGTTATAGCGAATGATATTTTTCTCCCACGAAGGACACGGAATACACTGAATTATTTTAGAGATTTTTAAAACTTATTTTTTGACGCAGATTTACGCTGATTAACACTGATTGTTTTCTTTTTCTTTTTTTATTCTATAAAATCTGCGTTAATCTGCGTCCTATTTCTTTCTTCAACAGGGAACTTAAGAGATCGAAAGAGATTGTTTTTTTCAAATATATCTTTTTCTTTTGGGTTCTCTTTAATTCCCTGTTAACTTCTTTTTTAATCTCAAGAACAGTAGGCACACCTGTCCCGTCACAGGCGGGAAATTTAATTTGTACTAATACCTGTCTACCAATAGGTAGATTTGCACGGTTTGAAACCGTGCCTACAGACCTTTTTGACGCAGATTTACGCAGATAGGTTATAGTTATTGAGTCCTGATGGAATAACCCACGCATTCCACAGGATAAATTAATAAGTCATTAAGTTATTAAAAGACTTGATTGTCCAGCAATGGATAGATAGTCAATGACCCAATTACCTAATAACTTAATTACTGTATTTTTATCTGCGTCCTACTTCTTTCTTCTTGATGCTGATTTTCACCGTGGGGCTGTAGGCACAAATTCAATTTGTGCTTTTGTTTGCACGATTTGAAATCGTGCCTACAGGTTGTTCCTCTGTGCCTTCAACATTCTCCCTGCCGGCGGGTGCGGTTACACAAAAGAACCTGCCCATTAAGAATTATAACCTTAAAATGTAAAAAAGTCAAGAAAAAAGACTTCAATTTTTTCCCTTGACTTTTCTTCCGTTTAGTGCTATAATCTTTAACAAAGAAAACGCAATGAAAGCGATAGAACCAGGATGACCACTGGGCAATCACAACGAAATAGAAAAAGGTAGTGTAACATCGTCAACTAAAATGGGAAAGAATTACATATTATTGCTTTTTATTGCCATCTCATCCTCCCTTCAGGGAAGGGCTCTATCCTTGCAAGAAGCAAAAAAACGCAATCCAGAGGTTGAGCAACTGGTAAAAAAAGAAGGGAGATGAGCATGAGTGGGTTGAGTGGCTTCTTCAGGATATGCCAACTATAGACCTTATTAGTATTAATGCAGATTCTTTTCTCCTTGACCTGAAAGCCCTGCATACTAATCTAGACTCTCTTCCCTGGAGAAAGGAAATTCCACAAGAAATATTCCAACGCTATATCCTACCTTATCGCGTTTCACAAGAACCATCAGAGTACTTTCGCCTCCATTATGGAAGGAAGCTCTACGAACGGGTTAAAGACTGTCCTGATATAAAAACTGCTGCACTTTCTATAAACGAATGGGCATACGAACAGATGAAATATGAGCCAACATCTGGATGGGACCAGTCAGCAGAGGTGACGATAAAACGAGGTATTGGGCGATGTGAGGAGATGGCTATACTTTTTATAAAGGCGTGTAGGGCAGTGGGTATCCCTGCCAGAGAAGTATCTACACCATACTGGCCATTTACAAATTCAAATCATGCATGGGTCGAGGTGTGGACGAAAGATGGATGGCATTTTCTTGGAGGTGCTGAGATGACTCCCTTAGATCACACATGGTTCAAGGATGGTGTATGT
Organism: Candidatus Stahliibacteriota bacterium CG08_land_8_20_14_0_20_40_26; assembly: GCA_002774315.1. Taxonomy (GTDB): domain Bacteria; phylum Hydrothermota; class UBA3073; order UBA3073; family UBA3073; genus UBA3073. The sequence continues at coordinate 3,384 of PEYP01000049.1, read as the reverse complement.
AGAACAGCAATCATTAAGAGTATCGTCTGGGGAGAGTTTGTGCCAGAGAATGAAATCATCTATTCTAAGGGAGAGGGTTACACAATTCTCAACCTGACACCAAATTACAGTGATACCACTGGCTTATTTATACTCGTGAAGGATTCTAATGGAGTACCAGTTGAAAGTGCGGATGTCTGGATATCAGTCTTTAACTATTCATCACTTCGTCGAGTTGCACATAAGTACACCGATAGCTCTGGAAAGGCACATATAATTGCGGGTAAATGTGATCTCTTTGTCTCGTGCGGAAAGGACTCCCTGTGGAATTTTGAAATTGTGAGATTTGCAGATACGAACTCTACAATCCAGTTGTCACTCACTCTTGAGCGGGCTACAATCCCCGATACCTCATTCTGGCTCAAGGTAAAGGAGAAAGGAACCTTTTTGCGAAATACAACCTACAAGCCGCCAGAGTCATCGTATATGCATCATGATCTCCATCAGGCACAACTGATCGCTGTACAGCCAGAGCTTCTTGAAGAATTACCCGAGAACTCGCTTGAAACGCGTTTCTTGAAGAACATCAATCGTTCCAGGGGTAATCGAGAGACCATCCTAAAATTCTGGAGATTGTATGAGAAGGACCGTGATTTTTTACTATCGTTGTGAGATGCTATACATACAAAAGACTTTATTGCAGCAGATACCATCCTTATGCAAAAAAATTATGGATGCCTCCATAAAAAAAACGCACATTTTGATTATTACGGATTTGCCGATTCACTTTTCTTTAAATATGTTGCAAACCCGAGGATTCTCTGGGAGGAGTTTGGTGTGGACTATCCTGTACTTGAAGAAACATTCGCTGAATTTATTGGCAAACCTCCCAAAGAGGTAGCGAATGGAGTAATGAGATTTATCCAGAGGAAGGGTTCTTTCTTCCTCTTGCTGGCAAAACAAAGATATTATTGTGGCATTTTTTGACCCGGAGGAGGAAAGTTCAATATCAACGGCTAAAAGACTTGCGCTGGTCTCTGATATTCCTTTTCTTGTCTTCGTAAGGACAACCAAAAAGAATACTGCATTACAATTCTGTCGTGAGAATGGACTTTCAGGCAGAATTTTTTATGGTGGTGAGAAAAAACTTAAGGAGATATTGAATTTTCATGAACTTCCATCGATTTTATTTCTGAGAGATGGGAAGGCAATCCTCTGGACAGAAGGGTTGACCCTTGAGATTGCAGATATGATAAAGCACCTAGTTTATAGCACGAATTGAATTCGTGCCTACATACTTTTTGGACGCCCCGCCGATGGCGGGGTCCCTCGCTGATAGCGGGGTGACAGATTAATGCTGATATGTCAAAGTTATTGAGTTATTAAAGAAATAGCCTTTGGAACACCTCGACATGTCGGAGCTAAAGTATAACAGAGCAGTAAATACTCTAATGACATAATTACTTACCTGATAACCTGATCGCCTACCTCTCTTCTCTCTTCTCTCTTCTCTCTTCTCTCTTCCCTCATCCTTCATCCCTCATCCCTCTTCCCTCACCCCTCCCCCCACCTCTCCGGGGAAACATAGTCTCCATATTTTGTTCTTGCTTCAATCAACCGCCTTTCCTCTTCTTCCAGTACCTTAAACACTACGGATGGTGTATTCGTAACTGTAGTCTCATAGATTTTTCTTATTCTGTCAATCTTTGCCAGATTCTCGGGCACCCTTATTGTAAACTGCTTTGTATAATCCTCTCTGGAATAGTCTTTATTCAGTACCTGTTTGAACAGTTTCTTAAGGTCATCATATCTCGGTATATATCCCGTTGGTGTTTTTATTGCACCAACCTCGTTGTGAACACGCAATTCCATCCACTTTAGCCAGACCCTTTTGTCAGTTTTCTCATTTATAAAATTTCCTTCTTTGTCTTTTAAAAAATAATTAACTCCAAACATCCTGGGAGGTCTCTCCATAGAATTGCCAAATTTCAGGTTCATAGATATATATCTACCAACAGGAACAGACAAGAAATCAAGATTTGACATCGGGTTGAATTTTCTAACTCCCTCCTTGCCAAGCGTAGCCGCTGTTGTCTCTGATTCAAGTGACGCACCTTTAGTAATTATCCCATGCGTCCAATTAAATGCCTCCTGCACAGGAACCCAGGTATCCGAATCCCTACCGCCATAAATTATTCCGCTGAGCTCCACACCATTGGGGTCATGCAATCTGGGATCTACATTTTCTAAATTTTTCAGAGAAATTGTAAATCTGGCATTTTTGTGTGAGGGGGTTATCTCGTTACCCTCAGCATCCTTTTTGCCGGGTATCCATTCACCCGAATGGTTGATGCCTCTTTCGGGCATTTCGTCGTCTTTCCCGATCCAATACACGCTTTTATCCTCTGTAACCAGAACATTACTAAATATGATTTCATTCGGTGAATGTAATGCGTTCCATATTATCGGGTCATCTTTGGGGTTTATATCCTGTATTATTCCAAAGATACCCGACTCTACATTAACCGCATACGCTTTGTTGCCTCTCTTTTTGATATAAGCTATATCATCTCCAATAATGCTTTCTTCAGGTATCATAGCGGTAGAGGTCTTGCCGCACAATGACGGAAATGCTCCGGTAAAAAAGGTTATTCTGTTATTTGGACCGTGTATACCAACGACAAGCATATGCTCGGTAAGCCAATTTTCTTTCTCTGCCCTGTAAATTGCAAGGCGCATAGCGAGTTTCTTAAGCCCGATTGTATTACCACCGTACTGAGTATTCACACAATATACGATTGCATCTTCGCAGTCAATGTATATTCTGCGTTTATCAATGTTTTTACTCACCTTTCTTTCGTTAAGTTCGCCTACACTGTGGACAAATTTAAAAAATCTGGCGGAGCGACCCTGGCGTCTAAACTCCTCATAACCCTGCCTGTATAGTAAATCCTCGCTATGTGCTACATAGGCTGAATCGGTGAGTTGCACACAGGGTATTGAAAATTCTGATTGAACCGGACCCAGACAAAAGAATCTTACATAGAGTTCATGTCCCTTCATAATATCTTTGAGAATATCGCGAATTTCTTCTTCGCCTTTTTCTTTATCTATAGCATTTAAGTTTGGTCCTAAATCAATACCTCTTGATACAAGAAATTTAGTATGTTCTTTATCCCTTGCTTGGTCATAGTATCCATCAAAGTGGACAGTATGTCCTTCTATAGCAAGTCCTTCTTCTTCCCCATTTCTTATTGCCGATTTTCTAATGTATTGTATATCCTCTGATGAATCCGTTGCCACAAATACTCTATCGGGATTGCATAGTCCTATATATTCTGCAACAAATTCATGCATATCCGGATTATCTATTGCCATAAGTTTACGATAGTCATCATTGCCTGT
>PEYP01000009.1 GCA_002774315.1 Candidatus Stahliibacteriota bacterium CG08_land_8_20_14_0_20_40_26 | reverse complement strand
GAAAAGATAAGGAGACTTATAGAAAATATGGTTATAGAGGTTGCCCCTCTTGCATATATGAGAGGGCGTAACCTGGATAGTGCATTTGTCATCCTTGACGAGGCCCAGAATACCACAAAAGGACAGATGAAGATGCTGCTTACCCGTCTCGCGCCCGATTCAAAGGCTATTATCACAGGAGATATTACCCAGATAGACCTACAAGGATATGAACAATCAGGACTTATACATATAACCAAGATATTGAATGATGTTGAAGGGGTTGGCTTCTGCTGGATGACAGATGATGATATAGTAAGACATAAACTTGTAAAGGATATAGTGAGGGCTTATGAAAAGAATGATAAGAAGAGAGAGGATAACGCTGTTTTTGAAAAATCCTCTAACGCATAAGGTGTTCCTTTTTGTAGTGGTGATTATTATACTCAATCTCCTCTACCCTGCCAGAAGACAAGGTGTTCCTGTATTAAAAGAGGGCGATATTGCCACTAATGATTATATAGCTCCTTATACTTTCGCTATAAGAAAAAGCAAGGTAGAACTTGAGAATGAGAGAAGACGGGCAATGGAATCTATTGCTCCTATCCTTCGTGTTGACGAGGATGCAGCTGGTGAATGCCTGCAACGCCTGGCCCTTTTCTTTCAGAACTATGAAGGAGTAGATTCGCTTACGAGGATGACAATAGGGGCAAACAAGAGATATTTTAAACGACTGGCGGAGAAGATAATAATGCAGATTATGGAAAAGGGTGTTGTGGATGACTTGCATTCCATAGAGTTTGGCTCCAAGAGAGAGATTGTTGTGAAGAGAAAGGATAGTGAAGAGACAAAGACTGACATTCTTGATGTTGAATCTGCAATTATGTTTACAAAGGAGAAAGGAATGGAGCTTCTTTTGGGGGACGAGGAAAAAGTAAGGGCACTCGTTGAGATAATAAGGCACTCTATAAGGCCAAACCTGATTTATATGAAAGAGATAACGGAGGAGAAGAGACATCTTGCAGCAGAGGCAGCGAAGCTGACGAAAGGAGTCGTTTTAAAGGGGGAAATGATAGCAAGGGCACACGACCCCATCACAAAGGAGGCAATAGAAAAGTTGTCTTCACTTGCCATTGAGACCGGTGGAAAGAAGGTTAACACTGAAATTTTTGGAAGAAATCTTCTCTTTGTGCTTTGTGTGTTGGTTTTTCTTGTCCTATTATACTTTGTTAAAAGGAGAATATTATTTGATACGAGGAAGTTGTTACTCATAGCGATAGTCTGGTTGCTTATCATTTTTGTTTCGAGTGTTGTGGCGCGAAGTGGATTTTCTCCTTATGTAATTCCTGTTGCTATGGGAAGTGTTCTGGTTACAATACTCATTAGTGGGGGGCCTGCTATAGCCGCTGTTGTCCCCCTGTCTTTCCTGTTAGCTATGTTTATAGGATTGGGGAGAATCGGGGCCCTGTTTACTTTGCCTGTTGGGGTGTTGTCCATCTTTGTTGCGAGCAAGGTAAAGAAATTTTCGGATTTTTCAAAGGCAATTCCCCTTTTGGCAATTATATCTATTATTATTACTTTCATCTTTGAACTATACAAGAGAATGGATTATGGGACTATAGTTACTTCTCTTGGGTTTTCAGCACTCGGTGGTATCGGCAGTGGTGTGCTGGCGCTTGGGTTACTGCCTCTTTTTGAGAGAGCATTCGGTATAACTACGGACCTCACATTGGTAGAGCTCACGGACTTAAACAGACCTCTCCTTACGGCATTATCTATACAGGCGCCGGGTACCTATAACCATTCCATATTGATTGCCTCTATGGTTGAGAGTGCTGCATCTAGTGTGTTTGCAAATTCCCTACTTGCAAGAGCGGGAGCTTACTATCATGATATAGGAAAGCTGAAGAATCCTATTTACTTCATAGAGAATCAGAAAGAAACAGAGAATCCCCATGATACCCTGAGACCCAAAATAAGTGCAAGCATACTACGCATGCATGTAAAGGATGGCGTGGAGAGGGCAAAAAGGGAGAGATTACCATCAGAGATTATAGATATTATTAAGGAGCATCATGGGAAGACTCTTATGGAGTCCCTTTATTACAAAGCAAAAGAGGAGGATCAGGATGTAAACCAGGAAGATTTCAGATATGAGGGTCCCTCTCCACACACGAAGGAGGCCGCTCTTGTTATGCTGGCAGATGCAGTTGAAGCGTCTGTCCGAAGTCTTGAAAAGCCAACATCAATCAGAATAAAGGAACAGATAGAAAAAATAATCCACAAGAGGATGGACGAGGACGAATTAGATAATGTTGATCTCACAATGCAGGACTTGAAAAAGATAAAGGATGCATTCTATCCAATACTCATAGGGGTTTTTCATCCAAGGGTCGCATATAGTGACGATAATGCAAAAAGGTAATTAGTTTGTTAGTTGGTTGGTTTGTTAGTTAGTTGGAATTTAAACAGCCTATCTAACAGACCAACTCTTCATATAATCTGTGAAAATCTGTGTAATCAGTGTCTGTAAATCGGTGTAATCTGTGATTAATTTTTGATATTTCTATGGTGGGGGGTGTGATGAGAAATAAGATAGTAACCTTTATTTTTGTCTGTCTGGTGGTTTCTGTCCCTCTTTATGCCCAGTATTTTATAGATTCTCCCTTCCCGGCGATGATGTTACAAGGGGACTATTCAGTATCTATAAGGATTGGGCCTGAGGGGAGTTTACTTGCTAGACTCTCAAGCGTCCCGTTTCAGGGGCTCTCTATCGGGATCTCTTACGGAGGTGAAAAGATACTTGGATATGAAGACCCGCTGTTTTATAAAAATCCTGGCATTGAAGTGAGAATACTTGTTCTGGAGGAGGCATCCCTTATCCCCCGTGTTATTCTGGGCTTTGATTCTCAGGGATATGACTGGGATGTTAAGGAGGACGATTTTGAAGTGAGATCGAAAGGGATATACGGACTTTTGGGTAAGGATATTGGTATACTCCAGAGCGGGGTTGGCGTAAACTACAACACAAAAGACGGGGAAACAGGTTTCTTTGGCGGTGTAGCCTTTAATCTTTCTTCTTCGTTCAGCATTGTGGGGGATTATTCCATTTATCCTGCTGGAGAAGCCTGGAATTTGCTTGGACTCGGGGCAAGAGTAAATTTTGAGGGTGTGCTACTTCAGGTCACATTTAGAGATATAACGGGTAAAAAAATAGGCAGGGCATTAGATTTGGGTTACACTGGATGCTTTTAACTCCAAATGAAAAATGCAAATTGCAAAATTATAACATAAGATACACTACAATCTACAATCTAAAATCTGAAATCTTTGTGTCTTTTATAGAGCGTCAACCTATGGATATAAAACTTATAGTATTTGATCTTGACGGCACACTTGTAAAATATGAGAACTCGAGGTGGTATGGTTCCTGGGACGCCATTGGCTTTGCAGCAGGGTTGAAGGGAGAGTTTGACCAACTCACTGCTTACTATCTTCCCAGGTTAGAGTTATACGAGAAATGGGTGAGTGCAAATGCAAGACTTCTCGAGGGTATATCTGTCAAGAGGGTTAAGAAGGGAATTTTCCCTCCTCCTTACAGTAAGGGCGTAAGAGATATCATACCAAAACTTAGAGGGAGATACAGAATATGATACTCTCAAGTGGGGTGGACCTTGTTGCCGAGAGGGTACAAAACGACCTCGGCATAGACTACTGCTTATCGAACAGGCTTTTAAGGAGGAATGATGTGTTTACAGGTGAGGCGGTCTGTGATGTTCCGCTTTTTAAAAAACTTGATATTCTTAAAGAGATAATAGAGAAACATAATATATCCTTAGGCGAGGTTTGTGCAGTGGGTGATAACGAAAATGATATTCCTGTTTTGAGATCAGTCGGGCTTGGTATTGCATTTGAACCGCGGGCAGAAGAGGTAAAAGCGGTGTCAAAATTCTCTATAACCGACTTTCGTCAACTCATAGAGATATTAGATTTAGAAAATGATACTAAGGTTCTGAGAATTTAGAAGTTGAGAAGTACTGAATTTTTTCTTGACTCTTTACCCTTTTTGTGTTACAATTTAGTCTGCATTTTATTTCCGTAAATTGATAAAATTATCAATATAAAGAAATGAAATTCGGAGAATTCTTAAAAATTTATAACCAGGTTCCCTTGATTGATTCGAGTACATTTCCTTTATACTCCGATAATACTCGGAACTTAAGACGTCAGGTAAGGGAATGGATAATAAAAGGTTATGTTCTACCTCTAAAAAGGGGGGTATATATTTTCAACGATAATTATAGAAAGAGAGAACCCCCCTGTCTCTTCATTGCTAATTTTTTGATTTCCCCATCATATTTGAGCTTAGAGTATGCCTTTGGTTTTTATGACTTAATTCCTGAAAAAGTAACTGTATTCACCTCTATAACAACCAAAAAAACTAAAAGCTTAAAAAATTGTTTGGGTGTATTTGAATACCGTTCAATAAAAGAGGATTTATTTTTTGGAGTTAAGAAAGAGGTAGACAAAGACCGGGAATTCTTTATTGCTTTGCCCGAAAAGGCTCTTTTGGATTATTTTTATTTTTATCATCAATTTAGGGGACGCTTTTCTGAATTTGAATCTTTACGGTTACAGAACCTGGAGATTATAGATAAAAAAAGACTGAGTGCTTATAGTTTAAAGTATAATAAAAGGATAAAGGAGATTGCCAGGAATTTAATTTGTTATATAAATCAATATGAGGAGAAATACAGGGTTTTATAATGAAAGATTTCATTAGGGAAATTATAGATAAAAGCTCACCTCGACAGGACAACGAAAACAGGTTACGGGAGTATATTCAAAAGTACTTATTATATATTCTCTACAGGAAGAAAATCTACCACAATCTTATTTTTACTGGAGGGACGGCTTTAAGATTCCTCTTTAAGATAAGAAGATTTTCAGAGGATTTGGATTTTAGTCTGTCCGAAAAGGCGAAGGGTTACAATTTTTTGAAAATTTTGGAGATGGGTCAAAAAGAACTTATCCTGGCGGGATACAAAGTAGAAATTAAATACAGTTTAGAAAAAACAGTCCATAATGCCTTCTTGAAATTCCCCGATTTATTGTATGAATACGGTATCAGTCCTCACAAAGATGAGAAAATTTCTATTAAAATTGAGATAGATACAAGTCCACCTCTCGGGGGTAAAGAAGAGGTTACTCTTTATGATTCTATTTTTATGTTTTATATTCTCCACTATGATTTACCATCTCTATTCGCGGGAAAACTTCATGCATTATTATGCAGGGAATATACAAAGGGGAGAGATTGGTATGATTTGTTATGGTATCTGACTAACTTTAGAGATTTAGAACCAAATTTTGTGATGCTTAATAATGCTATAAAGCAAACCTTTGGGAGAGATATTGAGATTAGAAGAGAAAATTGGAAAAAGCTGTTGAAAAAGGAGGTAGATGAACTTGATGTTGAGAAAGTCAGAGGAGATGTTGGCCGCTTTTTAGAGAATCATGCTGATATAGAATTTTTAAATAAGGAAAATTTATATAGAAGTTTGCGGGGTGAGACCGGGTCTTCACATATCACACAATGACCGCCTTTTTATTCTTGAAATTACCTACCCTTTTATCCTTCGCCCCACCAATCTCTTTACTGCTTTATATATATCTTCTTCGGCAAGACCGTATTTCTTTTGCAGTTCTCCCCAGCTTCCTGATTCTGCAAAACAGTCCTTAACACCTACCTTTGCGAGATAACAGGGATGTTCTGAGAGAAGAATATCCCCAACTGCATCACCCAATCCGCCAACAACAGAATGGTCTTCACAGGTCACAATTCGCCCTGTCTCTGCTGCCTCAAGCACTGCATCCCTGTCAATGGGTTTGATGGTTGCCATATCAAACACCTTTGCCCTGATACCTCCTTTCTTTAATTTCTCTGCTGTCTTTAGAGCCGAGTACACCATAATCCCACAGGCAATGATTGCTACATCTTCCCCATCTATGAGTTTTGTTGCCTTGCCAAGTTTGAAATGGTCGCTATGTTTATATATAACAGGAAGATCAGGTTTAGTGAGCCTTATGTAGAATGGTCCGGGGGTATTATATGCCTCGTAGATAAAGGACTTTGTCTGTCCTGCATCTGAGGGTATTATAACTCTCATATTCGGGATAACTCTCATTATTGCTATATCCTCAGCAGCATGATGCGAAACTCCATCTGCGCCAACAGATACTCCCCCATGCGTGGCAACAATCTTTACAGAGAGGTTTGGATAAGAGATGGCACTCCTTACCTGCTCCCATGCCCTGCCCGTTGCAAAGAGGGCAAATGTAGAGACAAATACCACCTTGCCGGATGAGGCAAATCCAGCAGCTGTCCCCATCATATCCGCCTCGGATATCCCCATATCAAAAAAACGTTCTGGGAATTCTTTCTTAAATTTTATTGTCCTCGTGGAGAAGGCGAGATCTGCATCAAGAACCACTATCTCTTTATGCATCCTTCCAAGCTCCACAAGCGCCTCTCCGTAGGCATTTCGTAAAGACGCTAATTTATCCATAGTTCAATAGATTAGATCAAAGACTCCATAAAACAATAAATGCAGCAAGTGCAGCCAACTCAATAAGTTAACTAACTACAGCACCACTCCCTGACACCTATCATCTATCTTCATTCTGTGCTCTTAATTCCTCTAATATCTTCTCGAAGCAATTCAAAAAATCTTTACCTTTGACAGTTGCATCGAACTCCTTTAACCATCTTCTTATGTAAGTTGTATCAAATTTTGAATTTTTTAGAATTATTGACTTCACATCTTCTATGTCTCTCTAACAAAAGTTTCTAAGTCTTCTGGTATGGGAATAGAACCTATATCATCAACAACAGTTAAAAGTTTTGGTAATTTGTCAGTGTTTATACCAAGTGTTATATCAATATCTCTTGTTAGACTTGGCTCGCCATATAAAAGCACTGCCTGTCCCCCAATTATCATATAAGGGATAGAGGCATTATCTAACGCACCTCCAATTTTTACAATAAGTTGTTCAAACATGAGTTCAGAATTTGTGCCACTTTAATATCTGATTCAATACCCTCCATAGGGTCACGAAAAGGTAGAACCCCAAGGGCTACTGCCTCTCTCCACATAGACTCAAAGAGCTTAAGAGCGCAAGAGTAAGAAAATTTCTGTTTTGTGATCTCTTGGCGTTTAAGTTCTTCTAAAATTCTAGCGTTTTTAATCATCCTTTAAAAGGGTAGTCGCAACCTTTAGTGGTTGTGCAAAAACAACCGCAACAAGCCTGTCTACCCTGCCTACCGGCAGGCAGGCGACAGGTAGATTGGAGTTAATCCGTGGAGTTAATCCCTGCCTACCGCAGGCAGGCGTAAGGATTTTATATAAAAGGCTTACCTGCCTACCGCAGGCAGGCGCCTTAACTCCATCACAATCGACATTAAAAGCTCTCCTGCGGACAACCACTCTACCTGTCGGTAGACAGGAAGGGTTGTTCCTACCCTGTAGGGACAAGGTTTATTCCTGTCCGCAACATGGAAAAATCACATTTCTGCACAGCCTGTGAAGCCTGCGACTACCAAGGTTGTCCATACCCCTGCCAGCGGTAGGCAGGTATGAGACAATAAAGAAACTCTGTTAAAGGTCTTAAGTCTTCGGTCTGTTGTCTGTGGTCTATTGTCTCTGGTCTTGCTGCTTCTCCCAGTCCAAGTAGTCACCGCTTTTTCTGTAACTGAACACCTCCACACCAGGGGGCAGGGCCTGTTTGAACTTGTATATCCAGGAGAGTTGCTGGTGAAGGTGTATTGGGATTGTCAGGTCAGGCATAACGCACTTTACCGCATCTACTGCACCACCCCACCCTATTTCTCTCAAGCTTGGTTCCGCTACTACAAAAAGAATATCGGTTCTTTTCTTTTTTATCTCCTGAATTATCCCGTTGAATGTCTCACTTATCTCTCTTTTTGTATCTTTGTCAAGGCCATCCCAGAGCCATAACGCAAGATCACCGGGAAAGAATAGATGTATCCCTTTATGTTCTATGAAGAAGGAAAGTCCTATATCAGTTGATGGCATAGCTTCAATTTTTGTTCCTTCTATATCAATGCAATCACCGGGCTTCATAGGATGACATTTATTCTCTATGCCCTTTGTGTAATCGGGGAAGAAATCGAATACACCATCTGAAAATATAAATCTTGAATTGCGAATCTCCCTTACAATCTCTTTGACTTTAGGATTAAAATGGTCAGGATGTGAATGGGACGAGAAGAGCAATACCCTTTTTTTGGGGTCTATATAAGGCTTTATGTCAACTTCTTGGAGAGGAAAATCAATACATGAGAGGGCATCGAAGTCAGGGTAGTCAAAGACCATAACCACTTCCTCGTCTTCAATCACAAAACAACTATGGACGATATATGTTATACGCACTCAATTCCTTTATTTTAGGATGCACCTGCCTGCCGGTAGGCAGGGATTAACGCAGATAGATGCAGATAAAGATAGTAATTAGGTTATTAGGTCACTTGGTAATTGGGTCATTGTGTAATTAAGTTATTGACACAACGACGCAATGGCGTCTCGACTACAATTTTTTAATCTTTTGGTTCTTTGTGTCCTTTCTACCTGTCGGCAGACAGGTGTGGTGAAAAATACTACAATCTAAAATCTGTAATCTGAAATCTGTATAATTCCTCTGCCTTGTGTCAAGCAGGTATGTTGATCTGCGTCTAAAAAGTGATACCACTATCAAATCCCAGTTCTTTTAGCGCCCTATCTGCCTCTTCTCTCGTTGGCGCCTTCCCGTGCCATTCAAGGGTTCCTTCCATAAATGAGACCCCTTTTCCCTTTACTGTACGGGCAATTATCATAGTTGGCTTTCCCTTTATCTTCCTTGCCTCCTCAAATGCCCTATTGAGTTCTTCAAATGAGTGTCCATTTACATTAAAAACATTCCATCCAAACGCCTCCCATTTATCTCTGAACGGGAGAGGATTTTTAATATCCTCTATTCTACCATCTATTTGGAATTCGTTATAGTCAAGTATACAGCATAGGTTATTAAGACCATATCGTGTAGAGGTCATAGATGCCTCCCATATCTGTCCTTCATTTGTCTCACCATCCCCTATTATGCAGTACACCCTGTAAGACTTCCCGTCAAGTTTTGCTCTCATTGCGCATCCGTTAGCGAAAGAAAGCCCCTGCCCGAGTGAACCACTTGATGCATCAACACCTGGTGTATTTGGTGCATACGGATGACCCTGAAGTCTGGCTCCACACTTCCGCAGATTCCAAAGCCACTCCCTGTCAAAATAACCCAGTCTTGAAAGGATTGCATAGAGGGCAGGAGCGGCATGCCCCTTTGACAAAATAAGTCTGTCTCTATCATCATCATCGGGTCTTTCGGGATTGTGGCGCATCACCTCATAGTAGAGTGTGACAAGGATATCTACCGCAGAGAGCGAGCCGCCGGGGTGACCAGAGCCCGCTCTTGTAAGCATCTCAATCACATCTCCCCTCACAAGCCTCGCAATCTCTTTTAGGTTATTAATATTCATTGCTTCTGGGGACGCAGATTAACGCAGATAACTTCTATTTTCTTGACACAGATTTACGCTGATTAACACTGATTGTTTTTTTACTTCAAAGTTTTTTATTTATCTGTGAACATCTGCGTTAATCCCTGCCTACCGGCAGGCAGGTGTGTCTAAAAAACTCTTTCTATTGACGCTGATTAACGCAGATTACACTGATTATTTATTTCAATTTATTTATTTCAAATTGTAGGCACAAATTTAATTTGTGCTAGCACGGGTAAGTCCGTGCCCTACATCTTTATTTAAACCACAAAGCACACAAAGAGAAGCTATTTATTTTTTAAACTTTGTGTCCTTTGTGAACTTTGTGGTAAATTGCGCTATCTCTCGGACAGGGACACCGTGCCTGCCGGCAGGCAGGTGTGTCCAAACAAAAAAGCGTAAAAGATGTTTCACGTGAAACATCTTAAAATTAAGCGGTAATTATTCACAAGAGCAAAAAGGAGTATAAAGTATAACATAAAAAGACCAAAAAGTCAAGAAATTTATTAGAGGTCTCTGAAAAATACCCAGAGACCTCTGATTACACAGATTTTGAAGAAAGATTACACCGATTCTTATGCATTTTTCAACATTTTCTTAATCTGTGTAATCTATATTTAATCAGTGTAATTAGAGATTTCTGAAAAAGCCCAGAAATCTCTATTAAGAAATGTAACCGACTGTGCCCCGCAGTCCATTTTTCACCATAAAGGCACGAAGGCACTAAGAGCAGATTTTAGATTACAGATTGTAGATTACAGTATTATCGCGACTGGGAAGTCGCTCCCACAATGACTTAATAACTTATTTACCTAATGACCTGATAGCGTGATTGCTTGATAGCCTGATAGCCTTATTACTTAATGACCCAATAACTTAATTACATAATAACCCAATGACTATCTGTATCTGTGAACTTTGTGAACTTTGTGGTTAAAATCAGTCCACAGGGCTATTTTCTTTTTAATAATTTTGGCAGGATGTCTCCTGCCTTACCGATGATTGTGCGATCTGCAAGAGAAGATAGTGCCGTGGGTTCGGGTGAAATCTCTATTATGGTTGCTCCAACCTCTTTTGCTAAGTAAGGTAGCGATGCTGCAGGATAAACTACGCCCGATGTGCCCACCAAAAGCAAACTCTTGCAGTTACGCACTTCATTGTATGCCTCCTCAAATTCTTTCTGAGGCAGTGATTCCCCGAACAGCACTACATCGGGTCTCTTCCTTCCCCCGCACTCACACTTTGGCAGTATTTTACTCAATATCTCATACCGTCTTACAGATTTCAAAAAGTCCAGGATTTCCTTTATCTCTTCTTTGCTGCGTTTGTATCTCTTCCCACACCTAATACATCTCTCCACATAGATATTTCCATGTAGTTCGTATACTCTATTGCTACCTGCCTCCTGATGGAGATTGTCGATATTCTGGGTGACGATACAGGTAATTTTACCCTCTTCTTCCAATTTTGCAAGTGCAAAATGTGCAGGATTTGGAGTCACAGAGATTATCTCCTCGTATATATCCACGATGAAATCCCTTATCCGATGGGGTTTAAAGAGGAAAAGGGAAGAGAGTCCGACAATGCTTCCATATATTGAAGGGTCATACCTGTCCCATAACCCTCCCTTCTCTCTGAATGTTGGTATTCCGCTCTCCTTAGATATTCCCGCACCTGTCAGAGCAACCACAGTTCCTTTATCTATGATGTTCCTTATCACATTATAATTTTCTTCTGTTTTCATAGGAGGTCTCTTTCTTTAATTCACTCTCTCTTCTATATATCAGATGAAGCAGCCAACAATAACCTTTGTAAAAGGGTAAATTTTTGCTTGATTTCTTTTCTTTTTTATATTATAATTAGGTATTATATTTTTTGTCTTCGTGCTACCCTTACTGGCATCAATTTTTATATCTCTATTATACCACAACGGAGGAGATTTTGCAAGCAAATTTTTATGAATAAATATATAATACATATCGTATCTCATACTCACTGGGACAGAGAGTGGTATCTGCCTTATAAGACTATGAGGTTGAGGCTTGTAGATATGATGGATACATTGCTTGGTATAATGGACAGTGATTCTGACTACAGATACTTTACCCTGGATGGACAGACGGTTGTGCTGGAGGACTACCTTGAAATAAGACCACAGATGAGAGAAAAATTGAGAAACTATATAAAGGACGGAAGAATTCTTGTAGGTCCCTGGTATACACTTCCTGACGAGTTTCTTGTGAGTGCAGAAGCTCTTATCCGTAATCTTCTTTTGGGACATAGAATTGCATCAGACTTTGGACGGGTAATGGAGATTGGTTATCTTCCAGATATGTTTGGTCATATATCACAATTGCCTCAGATATTGTGCGGATTTGGTATATCCACGGCGGTTTTGTGGAGGGGCATAAGTGGAAAAAGAGCAGAATATCTATTACAAGGGCCTGATGGTTCAGAGGTATTTCTCTGCCGTCTCGAGCCAGAGCGTGGATACTCAAATGGCCATGACATTCTTAGACAG
>PEYP01000018.1 GCA_002774315.1 Candidatus Stahliibacteriota bacterium CG08_land_8_20_14_0_20_40_26 | reverse complement strand
CAAAAATCTCCTGTGTATATTTTATCTCTGGTATCACATCAAACCCCTTGAACTTGGTATCCCTACCTCCATTTTCCATGGCGGCGATTGCTGCACCGATTGCACCTGTAACATGATGGTTGGGTGGCACAGTTATTGGAGTATCTAATATCTTCTCAAATGCAGATACCACACCCTTGTTGAACGCAACTGCACCCTGGAACAGGATATTTTTACCTATATGTTTCCTACCAACCACCTGAGAAAGGTAGTTCTTTGCAATTGAATAACAGAGACCTGCCACAAGATCTTCCTTCCTTGTGCCCTTTCTCTGATAGGATACAAGGTTGGTCTCCATAAATACTGTACACCGCTCACCAAGGTCACATGGAGCAGGTGCCTTAAGTGCTATATCACCAAACTCTTCTATCTTTATAGCCAACCGCTCTGCCTGCTCCTCAAGGAAAGACCCCGTGCCAGCAGCACACACCTTGTTCATCTCAAAGTCAACGATTGCTCTATTTTCTATGGATATATATTTTGAGTCCTGACCACCAATCTCAAACACCGTATCAACCTCTGGTTCAATATGAACGGCCGCCCTTGCCTGTGCTGTTATCTCGTTGACAACAACATCCGCACCAATGAAATCCCCGGTGAGATACCTGCCCGACCCTGTGGTGGCAGCACCTACAACCCTAATGTGCTTGCCAACCTTCTCTCCGAGCTGCCTTATCCCCATACGGACCGCCTCTATTGGGCGACCGGCGGTCATAAGATAGACCTTTTCAATTAGATTCTTATTTCTATCTATTGCAACCACATTGGTGCTTATTGACCCAACATCCACACCGATAAAGGCATCTATCCTATGACTATTATGTAAAGATGACAGGCGAGACGCCTGTCCTACTTTATAATCAGGGAGTTTTGATTTTAATATAGAAAGTGGCTGGAGGGAACGCCACTTAAATTTATGGGTTTCCATATAAGAAGACATCTCATCTATGCACTGGGCGATGCTAATTTTGTTTCTTTTTCTCTCTTCTACGGCAATAATTGCCGCACCTATTGCACTCATCTCTGCACAGTGTTCTGGAACAATCAATTTGTTATCTTGAAAGGCAAGTACCTCTCTGAATGCCTTCACCATACCCTTATTGAATGCAACGCCACCATGGAATAAGACAGGTGAAATGATCTTCCTGCCTTTTGCGATCTCTGATGTGAAGTTTCTTGCAAGTGCAAAGCACAGACCTGCAACTATCTCGTAATCAGGAGTTGCCTCCTGTTGCAGATGTATCATATCAGTTTTGGCAAATACAGTACACCTGCCGGCGATTCTCGGGGGTGATTTTGACATAAGTGCCATCTCACTGAACTTTTCTATTGATATACCAAGCCTTGATGCCTGTTGTTCAAGAAATGAACCTGTTCCAGCAGCACAGAGCTCATTCATAGCATAATCTTCTTTTGTAATGTCAATAAACTTTGAGTCCTCACCACCTATGTCAATTATAGTTCTTGCCTCTTTATAAAACCGTCGTGCTGCCTCTATCTGTGCGGGTAGTTCATTAACAAAACCCGCCCCTATTATGGGAGCAATGAGCTTACCACCTGTTCCTGTGACCTTTATATCATTTACAGTCTTAATATCCCCGACAATTAACCCAAACAAATTCTTTAGTGCCCTGACAGAATCACCATAGTGTTTTGTATATGGAAGCACCCTTAGAGTTTTTTTCTCCTCGTCCATAAGGGCAACATTTACACTCACTGACCCAATATCAATCCCAATATACCACATTATGAAAATGCAAAAATCAAAATGCAAAGTGCAAAATTAACTTATAAGACCAACTACAGAAGACCTTATTTCGTAGTTCGTGTTCGTAAAGTCAGGTAAACGATCAACGAACAACGGATAACGAACAACGACTGTTCCTTATTAACCTTCAGCCTGCTGTCAAGTAAATTATATCACAAAAATACTATCCTGTCAAGGGAAAAGCATTTGACCCCCGGGCTGTTCCGATAGATACCAGCAGAGAGATTATAGAGAAAAAAATGGAATGCTAATTAACGAAATAACATGTATCGCAGCGAGAATGAAGATTTTGGATTATCGATAACCTATACTTTGTGAGTTATGTATCTTAGTAGTTAGACATTTAGCTGTTTCTTCAACAACTTTCCCTATCCCCGTTTATTTTTTCTCTTACGTGCTCTTCCAATCCCTGTCCATCCTGAAATAGACTCTACATATACATTCACATATTTACCCACTTTTGCATTTTGCATTTTTACTATGATCTTCTTTCCTGTTCTGGTCTTGCCCGTTGGAAGATTGTCCCTTCTACTTTCTCCTTCAATGAGTATCTCAACCTCTCTTCCCAAAAGTTCCTCATTTTTTTCTCGCGTTATGCTATTCTGGAGTTCTATAAGTCTTTCAAGTCTTTCTTTCTTTACACCGAGCAAAACATCGTCAAGAAATAATGCTGCCTTTGTGCCTTTCCTCTCTGAATACATAAACATATACGCAAAATCAAACCTTACTTCCCTCACTATCTTCAGTGTTTCCTCGAAGTCCTCTTCTGTCTCAGTAGGAAATCCCACCATAATATCAGTAGTCAGAGCAATATTCTTGATTCTCTCTCTGAGTCGTTGAACCCAGTATCTGTATCCGTCTACAGTATATCTCCTCTCCATCATCTTGAGAATTCTGTCTGAGCCTGACTGGATTGGCAGATGAATATTCTCACATACTGAATCGCATTCCGCTATTGCATCTATCAAATTATCGCTCATACATGCTGGATGCGAGGTTAGAAACCTTATTCTTATGCCCAAGGCTTCTCTATCTATCATCCTCAGAAGTTCTGGAAAGGAAATTTCCCCGAAGTTATACTCATTCACACTTTGTCCAAGAAGGGTTATCTCCTTAACTCCTTTCTCTCTTAGATATCTTAACTCGCTGAGAACATCATCCGGCTTTCTTGATACTGCATTTCCTCTCACATAAGGAACAATACAATAAGAACAGAAGTTATTACATCCCCTCATAACGGGGAGAAAAGCAGTTACTCCTCTACCAGGATTAGGATAGGGTATACACCCCTTTGGAAATTGGAAATTGGAAATTTGACATTTTCCCTTAACTATTTTTCTTGTAAATTCTGGTAATTTATCATAACTTTTGGGGCCTATAAAAAAATCTGCCCCGGGGATTTTATCCCCGAGGCGCTCTGCCATACATCCAATTACAACAAGCACAAGTTCTGGTTTTTCTCTCCTCAATTTTTGAAGATCTGATATTCTGCCAAGTGCCCTTTGCTCGGCATGTTCCCTCACACTACATGTATTTATAACGATTATATCAGCATCTTCAGGATTATCTGTCTCTTCAAGTCCCTCCCATTCAAACAAGGATGCAACCATCCTTGAATCATACACATTCATCTGACATCCGTATATCTTAATATAGAATGAAGGCTTTTTGACACCAAAAGTCTTTGATTCTGTTGACATCTGTAAATTTTCTCTAGTTTAAATAATCTGCTTACCGTTCACTTTCAATTTTGTTTCTTTCATCTCCATAACCCAGATGCTTCCCAATGTTTACTAAACTCTTGTCCTCTATGAATCGCATTGAGTGGGCTAATGAGAAATTTCTCTATCTCTCTGGCCGTTGTACATAGTTTTTCTGGTGCGTTTTTAATATCTCCCTTTTGTAAAAAGGCTTTCCATAACGCCTGACGGTCGGACTTTTCGTTATAGATTTCTTCGGCGAATAATGGTTTATGCTCTGGCAAAGGGGTTTTACGATGTTCGAAGGTTCTTTTTAACGCTTCGACAAGCTCTGTTCCATTAAAATCGTACTGGCGCATCATAAGCAATATATCGTAAAAGTCCTTCATGCGGCTATTTAGAAGACCGACTTTAACCATGGCTTCAAACTTCTCACTAATAACACTTTCAGCGGGGTATCCTTTAAGATGAGGTTTTGGAAGATCTAAAATAACGGGGTAATCAATAGCTGTAGGCTTTGGGTAAATAACATCACCAAATCCAACATCGATTTGCATTGTAATGCGTGTTCGTCCTAAAAATCCGCGGAATTTTACGCGGATACCTTCATAGTCTGCGTTCTCTTTTATTCTCTGCCCCTTGATTGTGCTTGGATCGAATACAAGACCATCTGGAATTACTCCAACATTGCAAACATCATTGATAACTTCTTCAATAGCGGCTATTTGATTGTCATAGTGTGCAGAAAAATCTATATCAAGGGTTGTTCGTCTGCCAGGAACCTGCCACACCGTAAACATCAGCGCACCTTTCAAAATAAATTTATCAACGTATTTTGATCGGCTAAACCTGTAGAGGAATCTTTCCATTCCATAATATTGCAGAAGCTCTGAAAAGGAACAATTGGTATCTTTTGTTTTATTCTTGAGTCTATCTCGAATCGAGGCTTCTATGTTCTTGATGTCCTTTTTCATAGCATAGCTTCCAATCTTGGCTTTATGATATTATCAACACGGCAAATCTTGGCGTATTGCATAATCTCTTTTGGCTTTGTGCCTTTCTCCGTTACAGCCACCTTGAGAGCTTCCAGTGCAGTATTTATACCTATTCTATTGCGAAACTTGAAACAATCGGCAATAGTTTTGGCAAGATTGTAAACTCTGATTTTATGTCCCTCGAGTTTATATTCCTCTATCCCTACTTTCCATACCTCGGGCGCAAAGCGGTAAAACTTGACTGGAGGATATTTAATTCTATTTGCATGGGTACCCTGTGGAATAGCAATATCCACATATTTGGGGATTTCACTGGTTGCTTCGTAAAAAGACAAAGCGGAAAGAAGACAAATAACGCCCCGTGGTGCTTGAAGAGATGCAATAACTAGATCAGGATGAGAACCTGGTTCGTAATCAACTACGCGATAAAGACCTAGGGCAATCCTTTCGACTTTTCCCTCTTTTTCAAGAGCAATAAGCGAATCCGGATGAAACCCAGCCTTCAGTATAGCAGAAAACCTAACCACACCGCCCTGCTTCTGGAAAAAACTCATAAGCTCCCGTGTTCTCATGTTTATCTAACCTCCGTAGAATTTCTTACTACTTGCGAATAAGTATATATAATTTATACGGTATGTCAAGGTTTTTTTGCTTCATAAATCAACAAGACAGTTAATAAATCTTAAGTAGGAAGCAGATATTTTATCTTTGTGGCGAAGTATCTGAAAGTACCTATTAGATCGAGAGAAGCCCCTTCTGTAGGTCATACCGTAGAGTCCCCGCAATCTTTACCCCCGGCTTCTCAGGTATCTACCAAATTCCATTTAGTTCGAAATTATTTATAACTTCCAGATTCCACAAAATATACTAATTTTTCTTTTTGGCCTCCTTCTTCTTCATTCTCTTTTGTCTCTTCTGTTCGTACCAATCCCAATAAGATTCTATCCCCAGATGCATTTGCTGAGTTACATTGCATAATTCCTGAATCCCATCACGTACATGCCAATTATCCGCAAAGGTATTGTAAGGAGCACCCTTATCTTTCCAACATGAAGGCGGATCAAAATCGTTAAATAGCTCGATGCCCGTCAGAATTAAAACAGGGTTCATCCATTGCTCAGCCTTGAAATGCTTCCTTCCTCGTCTTGCCAGCTTGGCAATAATTTTTTTCTCGCAATCCGTTAGAGTTGAATGCAATGTACAAAAAGCTATAATTGTCCCCGGAAAATCATCAGCTATTCGCCTCATGCGATTAACATCTTTACTCGTGAACTCATTGAAAGATTTACACTCACCAAAAACAACAATTGGCGGTTTAATTTCATCGATCCGTCCTTGCAATAAGAAAATCCCAAAATCCGCTTCGAGTGGTTTTTTGCCTTTACTCTTTATTGAAAAAGAAGGTATCCATGTCATCTCGTTGGATAACCCATGTCCTCCCAAAAATCTCAAACTTAAAGCCACACAATATCCGCCTTGTGCATAGTTCTCTACAGAAAAAGGACCAATTGTTCTTAAATGCCAATTGCTCTCTGAAACTGGTTTAACAATAGGAAAATCAAGCTTCTCAAGACACCTCTCGCATATTACTCTATCTGATAAGTCATCTAACGCATACCATGTACGCTGAGCACATTCAGGACATTGTAAAGTAACCCCGCCCTTAAGAATTTTGTAATTAAGCAGGTTTTTAAGATGCCTCTCAGCTATTTCAGGGGAATTATGGTTGAGCTTTATTAATACGTCTTGCCATTTCTTAACAGCTACTGTTTTTGCGCGAACCTTAGCTTTACTAGCCTCCTCGTCCGATCCTTCAACCACTGACTCTACAGCGGCATGAGACATATCATTAAGCAGTTTAATTATCTCTTCATTCTGAAATGTCCTCACTCCATGGATCCCTCCAACAGAATCAATAATTTTTAATAAAATCCTGCCCGCCCCTGAAAGCTCAATCTCAAACCCCTTTTCTTTAAGCCATACCTCAAACACCTTAAAATTCGTAGGGATTTGAAAAAAATGACTCCACTTGTAATGTTCACATGGAATATTTATTCCTTCACTGGATATCCACGCTTTATGGAAGCTATGCGCTCCAAAAATGCGATAAGCATCCTTCAAATGACGTGGAAAAACTGAAGGACAATCGTATCTTTTATAAAAATCCTTAAGCCTAAGAACATTAATCCATCTCGGTTTCCCATTCCCTCCATATCGATCAACGAAGTCAGGAGAAATATCCTTAAACCTCAAATAATCATCGTCTAACAGGACTTCTTCAGACTCTTCTTTTGCCACAATCGAGCAAAGATCAACACGGTCTTTATCTTTTGCCCACTCATCCCACATTCGGGGATACCAATGCTGTAGAGAAATAGCGCCTTGGCCGGGTGACGTCAGTTTTTTTGAAAATACTTCCATTTCTTTCATAGTAGACGATCGGGAACAAATAAAATTAGTATGATGCATCATCTTTTTATTATGTCTATACGGCACAAAATTCCGCTTTATGATATTATTAATCATATCAATATAGCTATCTGCATACTGCTTGGGTAACGGTAGCACATCCCTCCCCACAGCCCTAAGATTCCAATAATCAACAATATCAAGCCAAGATGTCGCATCCATAAAAAACATTGATGAATCGGCTCTCCATCCCCGCGGGGATGCTTGCAACTCAGCTCGCGTAATCCGTAACGGAGATGTCCCTTCGTTTAAAAAACACTCCAGAAAATTACTCTGATTGATAGCGAGATCGTGTGAGTTAAAACAATGAGAATAAATTTTCTTGATATAGCCCATTTCTTTTGCGTTCGGAAAATCGCCAAAACAACACGCGGACAACAGCGCTATTTCTTTGGAAGGCTTCGGATAAAAAACCTTAATGGGATGTCGGCGCTCAAACTTAAACTCTTTATCGTATAAATGCCAATACAGATCAGTAACATCTACTCCGAATGATATGGGATAATCATCTTTTATATTCAACACTTCTTCAAAAGACAAAAGGCGTTCTTTATCAAACAAAGAACCAGGCAATTTTTGCTTGTCTTTTGCCACGAGATAATCTGGATCGAACGCATCCAAATACCCTTTAAGGATTGATGACGCCGAAGGATGACGAAAACAGCGGTCTTCCCAATTTCTAGGAGTCCTTTTAAAAAACGGAATTATTGGATTGTAAACACCTCCCCAAAGACAGCTATTAATTCGAAACACCTTGCGCAGTGTTTGCTTATCTTCTTTATTTACCAAGAATGCAAGCCTAATAGGTCGCAATTTTTTATCAATTGTAATCTTCTTATCTTTTAAAGACATTTCATCCTTCGTCTTTAGCTTTCCTGCGGAAAAAGCTCGCCGCGAAAGGCTTTAGTTAAAATTGCCTGCTCGTGCTTGTTGTTATAGCTTTTTATTTTCTTCAAATAATTAATTACTGTATATTTAGCTTCTTTAATTCTGCACTAATCCACAGTTGAGCTTGTTTTTCATCCTTCTCAATTGCCAAT
The DNA here is from genome assembly GCA_002774315.1 of Candidatus Stahliibacteriota bacterium CG08_land_8_20_14_0_20_40_26. Lineage (GTDB taxonomy): Bacteria > Hydrothermota > UBA3073 > UBA3073 > UBA3073 > UBA3073. Next base: position 6,332 of record PEYP01000018.1, on the reverse strand, counting down.
TCAACAGCACGTTTTGCAATATTCAGTAATTGTTTTGATAATTCACGATTACAAAAAGAAGCATTAACCGTTTCAGCGATTTTCTTTTGTATCTCAACTGACAAAATAGGAATAAACGTACTCTTAACTTGATCCACACGCCAGTGATTTATAACCGAACCACCTGCGTCTCGCTCTATCTGTTTTTGTACAATTACCGAATTCAACACTAGTGTCAAATATTCAGGATATAGCGTATCCTCATCTTTAACTTTTAACCGCAAAATACCACCTGACGGAATCATTTTTTCTGGCTCATCTTTCAAATAATAGGCAATGCCCGGCGTAGCGTCTTTTGATAGTAATATTTCACCCTTTTTAGGCTGGTGTTGCTTTAGCATTTTGTATAATTCCTCGCTTAAATACTGTTTATTGCCGTCCTTTAAGCCAAACTTTGAAAGGTTGCTCACGCGCAAGAATAAAATTCCACTTTCTTGATATGCTTCACTTCCGGGCTCAATACATTTCTTGATTGAGACCAAATCGGTCAAACAAGCATAATCTTTTAACGAGATAATGGATTCAACTATCTCCTCATACATCGGCTGGAAATATTCGGCGTCAATGCGCTCGCTGGCCTGCATATCGGAGTATTTCTTCACAAACGAAAGCCGGTGTTTCGGCTTCCAACCGGCAAGGTTAAGCTCGGCGAGAAGTATCTGCTCGGCTTGGGAGTAAAGATCACTTGCTTTATTGATTAACTCAAAAGACCGGCAAACTATATTTCTGACTTTGCTTTGGAAACTATTGGAAGGAATAAAAACTTTAATTTCTTTTAAATCTGAGAGATTTAAACCTTGTTGAATAGCTCCTCTCGTGCCCCTCAATACAAACAACTGACCTATTCTTGAATTAAGATAAGCCATCAAATAAAAAGGATCAATGCTTTTTGCCCTTATCAGAGTGCTTTTGCAACTAAAAATTGATTTAGTATCTTTCTTTTGGGCAATTGCTACTTTGCCCAAAGTGCCAACAACTGTAATTAAAAGGTCATTTTCTTTAATATGAAATTGCGGTAATTTTTTGTATGCTTCTTCTGGGATTAAGGCGGGATCATCATCGTAAACCAAAAAGTCATTTATATCTTTGTTTCTTATGTATCTATATGAAGATTTTTCAACGTATTGATCAACCGTTACAGTAGAGCCAAAAGGACCGATAATGAAGAAAGCAAGATTATCTAATACATCGTTTTTCTTTTTATCTAATAAATGGATATTTTCAAGCACTTCCGCTCTGTGATACTCAGCGTCAATGCGTATCTCAAAATTTAATTCTTTATAATTAACAACTGACGTCTGCATATTATCTCCAAAAACTCAGTTTTTCTTTTTTCGCCCAGTTAATAAAGGCCTCGGCGATGCCTTCGGACAATTCTCCGCCTTGATTATGCAGGTCATGGTCAACAATTAAATGGCCATATTTGTCTAACTTAGGCTTGCCGTCGCCATTTTTCACATAAACATATTCGCCTGAATTGTCTTTACCTGCTTTTTCTGATACGGCAAAGAATATCGGATAATCGCCTTTCTTAGGGCAGAGCTTGTCATCCCATTTCTGCACAAATAAGACGCTTGTCTTCGTGCCGGCATGAGGCTTAAATGTATTGCCATGAAGCCCGACAACCGCTAAAATCCTTGCTTTATCAGCTATAAATTCACGGATATCTTTGTCGGATGTATTATTGAAGCGGCCCTGAGGCAGGACAATCGCCATGCGGCCGCCAGGTTTTATAAAATCAAGGTTGCGCTCGATAAATAGAATATCCCTGCCGACCTTTGACTTAGGCTTATTTTTATTGTTATAGCCAAGCTCGTATTTATGGATTATGCGGGATTCTTTTATGTCTCCGGCAAAAGGTGGATTTGCCATCAGAATATCAAACAGAAAATCTATATTTCCTTCGCTGTTTTTTTCAATTCTTTTAAACGCTTATATCCGCCTCCATAAGTCTCGATCCAATTCGGATTTTTCGTTGTTTCGTTCCAGCGGTCATAATCAAGTGTATTCAGATGCAATACATTTGTCTCACCGTCTCCTGCAATCAGATTAAGCGTCCGTGCTACACGCACGACTTTCTCGTCAAAATCAATGCCAAACACTTTCAAAACATCTTCCTTTTCTTCTGCAGGTATCTCCTTATTCTCAAACAAATGACCAGTTAAATAGAAAATAGTATGAACCGTAAACCCGCAGGAGCCAGCAGCAGTATCGATCATATATTCGCCCTTTTTTGGATTGAGCATTTTAACGCACATATCGATTACATGACGAGGTGTAAAATACTGTCCTTTTTCGCCTTTCGATGATTTGCTGACCAGATATTCGAATGCCTCATCGATAACCTGCAAATTGGAATTGAAAAGCTTTACATCCTGAAGACTAGATATGCAAATAGAAAGATGCGACGGTGAAAGATCGATTTTGCTTTCATCGGGAAACACGCCTGTCCATTTCCTTTTTGCTTCGTCGAATAGCTTTTGGATTTTCTGCTTCAGTTCTCCTTCGGACTGACCGGTATTCCTGAATTCCAGTACTCTGAACGATGAGTCATCCACTTCCTGAATGACTTCTTTGATTTCATCGAATGAATTTTCTTTTTCCTTTCCATATTTAGCTTTAGGCTCGGCAATCATAGGATACTTTTTGTCCTTCAAAAAGTAATTGATAATTACTCTGTCCTTCTGGCTCTTATGTTCATCGTATAATTTGGTGAATATCAACTTGAAAACCTCTTCGAATACATCGACTCCAGCATTGGCAAGAACCTCATCTTCCGTATCCTGGATAATCGTTTTGAGGGATTTCCCCTCCGAAGGAATTTTATCTTTGATAATTAGGTCTTTAATCGTATATCGTTCTTTAAGGATATCCGCAAGAGTCTGACTGGCATTTGGAATATCGGTTATATCCTCGAAAAAATTAGGGTCTTTGCGGTTATAATGGGAAATCTGACCTCCGTTTGTCCATACGGCAATAGGTGCACCAGTAGCATTACAGTAACTCTTGAGCTGTTCCTTGCCATCTTTCAGCTTGGGTTTTTTCACTTCAACTATGATATATTCTATGGTTGGTCGCTCTTTATCGAAAACCACGATATCGGAAGATTTCGTCTGCCGACCGAATTGTACGGGATGTTCGAATCTAATTCTTTTCTTGGGATAACCATAATAATTTATCAATTTTGCAGTATAAAGCTGGCGCACAACTTCTTCGGGTTTAAGTTGAATTTCCTTTTCTCGAATTATACACTCCACATATGGCTTGCCTTTTTTTTCGATAATCTTTTTCTCAAGAACCGTTATTTCTTCAGGCGCAAATATCGAAAGATTGTATTGTGAATCTTTTAATATGGAAAGCAGAGTAATTTTGTTGTCACTTTTTGCCATAAACACCTCGTTTCTTCAAAAACTTTTCGATGTGATAAGAATATATCTTGTTAGGATTGTTGGAATGTCCATATGTACCACATATTATAACACGAAACTCAGATAATGTCAAGCAATTGAGTTAAATTGTCGTATTACTAAACTATACAATAGCTTACAACATTTCTATGGTTCATAAATGGAGGATTCCCAAGAATTTTTTGGTGTTTTTTTGATTAGGCTCAAGATACATAATAATCAATACTGAAGAATTTAGAAATAGGTCTTCCAGTATGAAGAGTAAAGAATCAATTGTAATCTGCGACAATCTGCGTCCTATTATTCTCATACTTTCTCGGAGATTGCCTTTGCCTGAAGAAAAAAGAGCAGGTAATCCCTCGAGCCTGTCTTTGTATCCGTCCCAGAAAGATTAAATCCACCAAATGGATGAGCACCAACGAGTGCACCAGTGCATTTTCTGTTTATATAAAGGTTACCCACATAGAACTCCCTCTTTGCCCTTGCAATTTTCTCTCTGTTTTTTGTGTATACAGAACCCGTTAGTCCGTAATCAGTACAATTTGCTATCCTTAGGGCATCTTCAAAATCCTTTGCAGGTATAACAGCAAGAACAGGCCCAAATATCTCTTCCTGTGCTATCCTTGCATAGGGGTCAACATTGATTATTATCGTGGGTTTTATATAATAACCGTCTCCTCCTGCAGGTTCCCCGCCGAGAACAAGTTCTCCCTCCTTTTTCCCAATTTCTATGTATTCAAGAATCCTCTTATATGCCTTTTCGTTTATGACAGGCCCCATAAAATAGTTATTCTCTGCAGGTCCCTGATCAATATCCTTTGCTGTTCTTATTAGCTTATCTATGAACTCATCATATACATCTTTAACCACAATTGCTCTTGAACAGGCAGAACATTTCTGACCTTGAAATCCATAGGTAGATGCAATTACCCCGATTACAGCAGAATCAATATCCGCCTCAGAATCCACTATTATTGCATCCTTTCCGCCCATCTCTGCAATCACTCTCTTTATCCATTTTTTACCTGTCTTCCCTGTAAGTTCAACGATATGAAGCCCCACCTCTTTCGACCCTGTAAATGTTATAAACCTCATCTTTTCAGAACCAACGAGTGTATCTCCTATCTTCCCTCCAGAGCCGGGGAGAAAGTTGACAACACCATCTGGCACACCTGCTTCCCCTACAATCTCCATAAACTTTGCCCCTGTAACGGGCGAGTCAGATGAGGGTTTTAATATAACCGTATTTCCTGCCCCAAATGCAGCAGATGTCATACCTGTAAGTATTGACATTGGAAAGTTCCATGGTGGTATTGATACACCAACACCGAGTGGTATATACCACATCTCTGGTTTCTCTCCCGGAAACGGCGTAACATATCCCCCTTCTCCATACCTTATAACTTCTCTGCCGTAGTAATCAAGAAAATCTATTGCCTCTGCAACATCTCCATCTGCCTCAGCCCAGTTTTTAGCAACCTCATATACAAGCCAGGCATCAAGTTCGTATCGCCTTTCTCTCATTATATCTGCCATCTTGAAGAGATACTTCGCCCTCTCTTCCGCACTTGTGTATCTCCATTTCCTGAATGTTTCTTCCGCAACCTCAAGCGCCCTTTCTACATCTTCTATAGATGAGTCTTGCACAATTCCTACAATCTCGTCCTTGTGGGATGGATTTATGGATTTTATAGATTTTTTAATCTTTCCCTTCTTCCCACCTATTATGTTTGGATATTCCCTTCCAAGTCCCCGTTTTACCTTCTTCAATGCTTCCTTCATCCTCTTTTTGTCTTTTTCTTTTTTAAAATCTATTATGGATTCGTTTCTAAACTCTCCATACATAACACCCCCATAGTAATATCAAAAAATTCACCACAAAAACACCGTTTAGAATATCAAATTTCCAATTACCAATTTCCAATGCCTACTTATTGCCTTCCTAGTTAGTTATTTCACCACAAAGAGCACAAAGGACACAAAGAGGCTTCGGATTTTAGTCAAAGGATAAATGCTAATTGCTAATTTTGCATTGCTAATTGAATATCTTAATGACCTAATAACTAATGACCAATGACTAATGACCAATTTTACAGCAATTTCTCCGATGCAAAGCTGAAGTATCTATTATCCCCGATTATTATATGATCCAACACCTTTATATCCACAGCTTCAAGCGCATCAACAACATCTCTTGTTATCCTTTTATCCTCAGGGGAAGGCGCTGGATCACCTGACGGGTGGTTATGGACGAGTATAACAGAACTCGCATCCTTTTTTATTGCCCTCTTTACAATCTCTCTTGGATATACAACCGATGAGCTGACCGTTCCTTTAAACATCTTCTCAGTGGCAATTAATCTGTTCTTTACATCTAGAAAAAGGGTCTTAAACACCTCTTTTTTTAATCCCCTCATTGACACATATAGATAATTAAACACATCCTGTGGGGTTCTATAAATTTCCTGTTTTATTATTCTATCTTCAAGATATTTCTCTGATATCTCCCTAACAAATCTTATCCCAAAGATATTTTTGGGTCCTACTCCCTTTATTTCGCACAGTTCCTCTTTACCTGCATCTATAACCCCTCTCAGGGTCTTAAATTTTTTCATCAGTGCCTTTGCCTGTTGCTTACAATCTTTCCGGGGAGTGCCGAGGGTAAGAAGTAGTTCAACAATCTCATAATCATGCAGTCCCAAGAGTCCCGACTCCATAAATTTCTCTCGCAATCTCTTCCTGTGACCAATCCCTGTATCCATATCTCCTTTTTGCCCCTGGAGGGATTCGAACTCTCGCCAACCCGGTTCCGAAGACCGGTGCTCTTTCCGCTGAGCTACAGGGGCATGACTTGGTTACTGGTTATCAGTAATCGGTAATTGGTTA
>PEYP01000114.1 GCA_002774315.1 Candidatus Stahliibacteriota bacterium CG08_land_8_20_14_0_20_40_26 | reverse complement strand
ATGATTGCGTATTTTTCAATGGGGATAGGTATTGATAAAAGAATTCCCACTTATAGTGGTGGTCTCGGCATTCTTGCCGGGGATACGCTGAGAGCTGCAGCAGACCTCAGAATTCCAATTGTTGGAGTTACTCTTATCTATCACCGGGGATACTTCAGACAGAGACTGAGGGAGGATGGAACACAGGAGGAATTACCAGAGGAGTGGAATCCAACGGATGTAATGGAGTTTCTTCCACATCGGGCTTATGTGGACATTGGAAATGAAAGTGTGGCAATTGGGGCGTGGAAATATGAAGTAGAAGGAATATCTGATTATAGGGTTTCTGTCTATTTTCTTGATACCGACCTTCCAGAGAATACCCCCGAAGCAAGGAAAATTACACATTATCTCTACGGAGGAGGTAAGAAGTACCGTCTTATGCAGGAGATTGTGCTTGGTATTGGAGGTGTTCGGATGCTGAAGAAACTCGGGATTGAAGACACAATCTATCATATGAATGAAAGCCATTCTGCGCTTATCATACACGAATTGTCAAAGAAAATGAACATTGATGAAATAAAAAATAGATGCCTTTTTACCATTCACACACCAATACCAGCCGGGCATGATAGGTTTGAGGCAAATCTCGTAAAGGAATTTTTTCCGGAGTGGGATAGGGAACTTGATATGACAGAACTTGCGTTTTATGGTTCAGGTTATGTTAATGGAGTATCGAAAAGACACAGGGATGTCTCGAGGCAGATGTTTAAAAGGGACAATATTGATGGAATTACAAATGGAGTTCACTCAGTTAGTTGGACATCACCAGAATTTGCTACCCTGTTTGATGAGTATACACCCGGATGGAGAGAAAAGCCTCGTCTTCTTGAAGGAATAGAGAAAGTCTCTCCAGAACTCATTTGGTCCTCCCATATAAAGGCAAAAAAGAGGTTACTTGAACTTGTGAAAAGTGATTTTAACCTTAACACTTTTACGATAGGGTTTGCGCGTCGATTTATTGGTTATAAAAGGGCAGATATCATATTTTCAAATCTGGACAGATTAAAGAGCTTGGGAGATGTTCAAATAATATTCTCCGGCAAGGCACACCCACATGACAATGAGGGAAAGAGTATAATAAAACGAGTAATAAACATTGCCAGAGAGTTAAATGGGAAGATAAAGGTAACATACATTGAGAACTATAATATTGGGATTGCAAAACTTCTCACACAGGGGGTGGACCTCTGGCTTAACAATCCGAAACCGCCACTGGAAGCATGTGGAACGAGCGGTATGAAAGCAGCCCATAATGGGATTCCCTCTCTGTCTACGCTGGATGGATGGTGGATTGAAGGATGTAACGAGGGAATAACAGGCTGGAGTTTGACCGACGACGCAGAAAACCTTTACGACAAACTGGGAAACGAAATTCTGCCTATATTTTATCATGATAGAGAGAAGTGGATAGAGGTAATGAAGAATGCAATTGCAATGAACGCCTCCTACTTCAATACCCATAGAATGATTCTTGAATATAATAAGATTTACAAAAAGATGGGAAGTAATTAAGACGCAGATATACAAGATTAAAGTCATAGTGTCTTAGGGTCATAGGGTCTTAGAGTCCTGTAGACACAATGACGCAACGACTCAATGACACGATAACTCAACGACTTAATGAAATGGAAAGAAAAAGTGGTATTCTTCTACATATCACATCCCTTCCTTCTTCATACGGCACCGGGGATATGGGGCCAGAGGCTTACGGATTTGCAGATTTTCTTGCTGAGACCAGACAAAGTCTATGGCAGATTCTTCCCCTCACCCCAACAGATTTAGTCTATGGTAATTCCCCTTATAGCACGATATCTGCTTTTGCGGGAAACTCATTACTAATAAGCCCGGAACTTTTAGAAAGAGACGGATTTCTTAAAAGAGAAGATACTTCTTCTTTACCTGAATTCCCCGCTGATAAAGTTGATTATGAAGGGGTTAGCAATTACAAGAAAAATCTTATTAATCTTGCTTATGAGCACTTTAAAAAGATGGGAAACAATCGTGAATACGAGGAATTCTGCACAGAAAATTCTTACTGGCTTAAAGATTACACCCTTTTTCTTGCGCTTAAAGTATATTTTCATGGTCAGGCTTGGAGCCAATGGCCGACTGAGATACGGGATAGACGGCTGGAGACTTTGCAATCTCTGAAAGAGAAACTTCACAATGAAATTGAGAGGGAAAAGTTTATTCAATATGTCTTTGCAAGACAGTGGTTGTCTCTCAAGAGATATTGTAATGAGAGAGGTATTAAAATCATAGGCGATATACCTATTTATGTAAGTTATGATAGTGTGGATCTCTGGTCTAATCCTGAGATATTTAAACTTGACAACGAAAAAAGACCTTATGTTGTTGCCGGTGTGCCCCCCGATTATTTCAGTGAAACGGGGCAACTATGGGGAAATCCATTGTATAATTGGGAAATGTTAAAGGAGAAGGGGTATAATTGGTGGTTGCGGAGAATAGAACATAATCTGAATTTATTCGATTTTGTAAGGGTTGACCATTTTCGTGGCTTTGTTGCCTACTGGGAGGTTCCGGCAACAGAAAAGACCGCTGTTAACGGCAAGTGGATAAAGGCTCCAGCAATGGATTTCTTTGATAAACTTAAAGATAGATTTCCCCATTTACCTGTCATTGCTGAAGACCTTGGTGTCATCACGCCTGATGTAAGAGAGGTAATGGAGCGATATGACTTTCCGGGAATGAAGGTTCTTCTCTTTGCATTTGGTGAAGGCCTTCCCCAAAATCCTTACATACCCCATAATGTAGTGAGAAACTGTGTTTTCTATACAGGGACTCATGACAATAATACAATAAAGGGATGGTTTGAGAGAGAAGCAAAGTCTAACGAAAGAAAAAGATTGTTTTGTTATATAGGGCGAGAGGTGCCTCTTGAAGAACTTCACTGGGAATTAATTCGACTTACTATGATGTCTGTTGCAGATAGGGTCATTTTTCCTATGCAGGATATTCTTGGTCTGGGAGAAGAGGCTCGGATAAATCGGCCTGCTACCTCAAAGGGAAATTGGGAGTGGCGGTTTTTGCCTGATGAGATAACACCGACGCTGAAACGAAAGCTCAGGGAAATGACCGAAATTTATGGAAGGGCTTGAAAGTTTGTAATAATCTCCTCCAAGAGCTTATCTTTATTGTCTCTTGTTATCTCTAAAATAGTCACATCTTTTCTTTGCTTAATATCCTGTACGAATGGAAGAGGGCTCATAGTGATGGTTGCCAGGACGGGCAATGACGAATTTAGGGCAAGGATAACCATCTCTCGGAATTTTTTTGAATATAACTCCATCCTTCCGATTTCATCTATAATTATCGGTTTTTTTTCCTCAATGCCTTTATCTATTGTTTTCACTCCAATATCTTCAAGTATAGATATATTCACACCATATCTACCCACTTTGTATCTTTTGTTAAAATCTGTATGTGCAAACACCCCTCTTCTGGCATGATCGCTACCTATTTCCACAATCTCAAATCCCACCCTCGCATTACCCTTTCTTATCTCCTGTGTATAGAATCCCCTTGCGTCAACATTTAGAGTTTTTACTACCTTCAAAATGAGGGTTGTTTTTCCAATGCCTGGTCTGCCAGTTAAAAGTATATTTCTCATCAATGGCTTTATTTTACCACACCGTTTAAAAAAAGTCAAGATTTTTTACAGCTCTTTATATTCGTAACCACAAAGGACACAAAGAACACAAAGATTTCAGATTATATAGCCCACTAAGCACACGAAGACCACTAAAAAATAATAAAATCATAAAAAATTTCGTGTTCTCCGTGTTCTCTGTGGGAGTCTAATTTTTTCTTGACAGATAAGATTTTTTAGTGTATAATATCCTGTGGAAAAATCAAGAATCAAATCAAAACTCAAAATTTAATTTGGCCAGAGTCTGTTGTATATCCTTCGTCATAGACTTGTATAATAAGTAGGATGAACTACATAACCTTGATTATCCGTTGATCTGGTAGCCGCAACTTTCAAGTTGCGAGAGTTCTCCAATATAGGAGTTGGTGAATTGATATGAATAAGATAGAACCAAGAACACTCAAGGGATTCAGGGATATATTCTCTGATGAGATAATAGCCCGCGAGAAGGTGGTATCCACAATAAAGAGGGTTTATGAATCCTATGGGTTCTCTCCTCTCGCGACTCCTGCCCTTGAATACAACGACATTCTTGTGGGGTATGGGGAGGAGGCAAACAAACAGATATACACCTTCCGTGACCCTGATGAGATCAGTGTAGGATTGCGGTATGACCTCACATCCCCTCTTTCTCGTGTTATAGCACAGTATAAAAACCTTGAAATGCCATTCAGAAGATACCAGATACAGGAAGTATTCAGGTATGATAAACCTGACAAGGGGAGGTTCAGAGAGTTTCTGCAATTTGATATAGATACGGTTGGAATCTCTTCTGTGATAGCGGATGCAGAGATTATAGCTGCTATGTATCAATCCATAAAGGCACTTGGAGTGTCAAGGTTCAAGATAAGGATAAATAACAGAAAGATACTGGAAGAGTTGATTAGATTTGCTGGCATAGAGCCATCCCTTTCATATTCGGTATTTCGTGTGATTGATAAACTTGACAAACAAGGTCTTGATGCTGTTCTTGCTGAATTGGGAGAGGGCAGAGTTGATGCATCGGGTGCAGAGATAAGAGGACTTTTTCTAAAAAAAGAACAGATTGATAAAATAAAAGAGTTTATTATGCTCCCGCAGGCGACTCAAAAAGAGGCTCTCGATTCAGTTACTTCACTTCTTGGAGACTGTGAGGGAATAGAAGAGTTAAGAGAGATAGACAGATACCTTGAGGGTGTTGGTATTGACGATGATAAGGTAGTAATTGATTTCGTAGTAGCAAGAGGATTGGATTATTATACAGGTCCTGTGTATGAGGCAATACTTCTGGACGCAGCCGGATATGGGAGTATTATGGGCGGAGGCAGATATGATAGGCTTATTGGACAGTTTATGGACAAAGATATACCTGCTACAGGCGCATCTATAGGTGTGGACAGACTTGTTTTAGCAATGCAGAAACTGGGACTTGTAAAACGAAGGAAGAATAATATAGATGTCCTCATTACCTGTATGGTGAGAGATAAACTCGTTGAATATCATAAA
>PEYP01000113.1 GCA_002774315.1 Candidatus Stahliibacteriota bacterium CG08_land_8_20_14_0_20_40_26 | reverse complement strand
AATAATATAAATCCGTGACCTTGCCCGTTTCCAATCCTGTCTGACTTACTGGTATCTGTCCTACATCACCCACAAGAAGACAGAATGTTGGCGGAGTATCCCAGGTATTGTAGGCATTTTGAATATAGTTTCTGATGTCAGCTGCAGTTGCCCCAATCTCTGATGTCTTTGTGATTGTAACATTAAATCCTTTTCTTGTCTTCCATTCCGCAAATGGAAGGATATTGTTGTAGAAGTCATCGTGAACTATAATAAGATAATCAACAGGGAGTTGAGGTAGACCTTTTGTACTTTCATAATTCATAATTTCTTTTTTTAGAACTTCGTCAAAGTATGGAGAATAATATTTTTCTTTTTTCCACTGTGTATAAGAGATGTCTGAGCCAGAAAGTATCAGTCTTATTCTCATTTTTTTCGTCACTCTTATTGTGTTTTTTGCAGGATTATACTGGATTGGTTTAATATCCATAGGAATAACCCTCGTTCCCCTGATTTCTGCTATGTCTCTGTATGTATATACCCTGTCAGGGAAAAATCTATCACTTTTGTAGGCATCCCTGTCCATCTCGAACTTCATATTCTTATCTGCACCCGGAATCTTTGGAATTGGTGCCTGGACAGGATAAAGGGGGTGGAGTATACCAAGTTCCGAAAGAGTATATTCCTCTGTCTCTACATCTTTAAGTTCAACTTTTACTTCTGCACTCTGTGGTATCTCTATAAGTTTCGTAATTATCGGGAGTTCTGGTTTACCTATATTGCCCGTTATACCTGTTCCACCGGAAAGCCTTGTAAATCTTCCTTCCTCTGTATTTAGATATTCGTAAACCACGCCCGGAACCTCTACATCAATAACTACCTCTTGCGGATTTGCCCTGATTAGCGATACTTTCATTCCTTCTTTTTCTCCTTCTCCAAACGGTATCCACGATGCCATAAGGCTACCCGACAGAAGAAGGGTAATTGCTATCCTCTTCATAACACTTCCTAATTCCTGTCTACCGACAGGCAGGCGAGATTATCATAAGATACAAAGCATTAAGTTATTAAGTAATTGGGTTATTAAGTTATTTCTAAGCGTGTTCTTTTCTACCTGTCGGTAGACAGGAATTACTTAATCACCCAATAACCTAATTACTATTTCTGATATAATCTGTGAATATCTCTACCTATCAGTAGACAGGTGTGACCATCCCTACCTGCGGTAGGCAGGTGTGGTTAACGCATATTTTGAGATAATTATTGTGTCAAATATTATACCATACCAAGTAACTATTGTCAAGAAAAATCCCAGATTAATCGCGTTTATCCTATAACTCTAAATGTATCAACAGGTTCGGAGTATACAGATTTTTTTCAAAAAAAACTTGACTTATAACAAATTTTATTATATAATATATATTAGGGTAAAAAAATACCTCTTAATAGGATAAGCGGATAAGAATATCGGGTAGCTAAACTATCACAAAGGAGGATAAGATGAAAAAGGAGTTTCTTCTTATAATTTTTCTTTTACTTCCAGCGTTTCTATCTGCCGGGATTACCGGAAAGATTGCTGGCAGGATAATAGATGCCTCTACAGGGGTGCCTCTGCCAGGTACCAATGTGAGGATTGTTGAAACAACTATGGGAGCCTCTACTGACGCTGATGGTTATTACTTCATTATTAATGTGCCTCCTGGTGTTTATGAGTTGAATGTTACTATGATGGGTTACAGAGCAAAAACTATAACCAATGTAAAGGTTAATATTGACCTTACAACAACTGTAAACTTTACCTTAGAACCAACTGTGATTGAACTTGGTGAGGTTGTCGTTGTTGCTGAGAGACCTATGATAGAGCTTGATATAACCTCCGGTACAGCAAGAATAAGCTCTGATGCAATTGAAAGACTACCGAGCGAGGAATTCCACGATATTTTAATTAAGAAGGCAGGAATCAGTACAGGAGCCGGTGGAGAGATGCATATCAGAGGAGGGAGATCAGATGAAACTGCCTATATAGTAGATGGTGTTTCTGTAGTTAATCCGTTTACTCATGGCATAGCAGCTTATGTTCCGAACAACGCTATCCAGCAAATGGAAGTAATAAGTGGAGCCTTTAATGCTGAATACGGCAAGGCAATGTCAGGAGTTGTGAATATTGTTACCAAGGAAGGTAGCAGTAAATTATCCGGGACTATATCTGCCTATGGAGGCGATTACCTGAGCAGTCATAAAGACATATTCTGGGATATTGATAAGTATACTCCCTTCAACCTGTCAAATTTCTCTCCTTTTAATACAGAATTCGATGTGAAGGGAGTTTCTAACCTTGAGGCCAGCCTGAGTGGCCCAATACCGCTCTTTGGTGATAAGCTAACCTTTTTCCTGGCAGGAAAACTTTTTAAGGAAGAGGGCTGGATTAGAGGCAAAAGGATATATCTTACATCTGACACAGTAGCATATCCGGGTGGATTTCCCCCTCCAGGCACAGAGGTGCCAGACACTATTATAACCATAGATACAACAATAACTTTGGATACCCTCTTAAATGACACTACAATTATTATTGACACATCAACAACCATCCAAAACTACTATTCAGGAGATGGAAAAATCGTCTCTATGAATCCCGTTATAGAAAGGTCTATTAACGGTAAATTAAGCCTTAAGATTACTCCCAATCTTAAAGTAACATGGTCACATTTCTGGCGTAATAGAAACTACAAACTTTACTCTTATTCATATACTTATATTCCCGATGCTCTTTTAAATAGATCTATAAACTCCAATCAGGATGTCTTTACTTTAACTCATGTTATCAGCACAAACACCTTCTATACATTCAGTGGCTCATATTCATTTTATGATTATGAGTATTATCTGTACGAAGATCCTGGTGACCCCAATTATCATTATGACGATCGCTATTATTCAGGTGTGCGGTACACCCGTGGTGGATGTCCCCATTCATGGTTTAAAAGAAATTCCTCTACCATTATCTCCAAATTTGACATCACATCGCAGATAAATAAACAAAATCAAATAAAAGCAGGAATAGAAGGGAAGGCTCATGAACTGTATTATTATTCAATGTGGATAGAACCCGCTAATCCTTACAATCCTACTCATCCACTCAACTGGGATGAATACAAAAGAGAACCTATTGAAGGTGCAGCATACATCCAGGATAAGATTGAACTCACGCAGATTATCATAAATGCAGGGATAAGATATGATTACTTTGACCCAAGAAGTGAAGTACCTGTAAGTGATACATCCGTAAGGGTTATATCCCCGGGCAATCTAACCCCTCCACCCAAAGAGACAAAACCCGCTACTCCAAAAGGTCAACTATCACCTCGTCTGGGGATTGCCTTTCCTATTTCAGACAAAGGAGCCTTTCATTTCTCCTACGGGCATTTCTTCCAGATGCCAACTGTTGGCTATCTTTATGAAAATCCAAATTTCGAAGTAAGGTCACAGCATAATATAACTACTATGGGTAATGCTGACCTCAAATCCCAAAAAACTGTAATATATGAGGCTGGTTTTAAACAACAGGTGAGTGAGGATTTTGCCTTTGACCTAACTGCTTTCCAGAAAGATATTAGAAACCTATTAACCACCCAGAAGGTATCTGCAAATCCACCTGTTGATACAGACATCTATTTTAAGTATGTGAATCGTGATTATGGATATGTTAAAGGCGTCACACTTTCGCTCGAGAAACGGCTCTCTCACCTTTGGGGAGGTTCCTTTGATTACACCTATCAGGTAGCAGAAGCAAATAATGCCTCTCCTACTACAGTATACGCATCTCAAAGTGGTAATGTAGATATAAAACGACCAAATCAGGTAATTCCATTGCCGTGGGATCAAGCTCACACCCTCAATGTTGCCCTGACCTTAAGTGAACCGGCCAAATGGAATATTAGTTTGGTTGGCAGCTATGAAAGCGGCCGTCCTTATACACCAACTGATGCTGGAGGTGTTAGAATCGGAGATGAAAATAGCGCAACGAAGCCTGCACAATATAACATTGACCTTAAGGCTTATCACCGCTTCCGCTTGAGAAGATTTACCTATTCACTATTTCTCAATATTTACAATCTGCTCGACAAATTAAATGAAAACTATGTTTATGACGATACAGGAAGGGCTGGTTATACCCATATATATGATCGATACGGCGAAGGAGGGGTTGATCCGGGATATGCCTTAAGACCAAACTACTACAGCAAACCAAGAACATTTAGATTTGGTATTGAGATAAGCTGGTAGCGTCAAAAATTGTATAAAGAAAACCACAGAGGGCACGGAGGAAAAATTAATTCTCTGTGGTCTCAAAAAACTATTAAAAGCTATTGAGTACTTAGTAAGATTTTTGAGGATCGGGTATTGACTTATTTAAGGACGATGGGAAAGAGAATAGGGCTGCTGATCAATTTCAATGTTTTAGGGCTAAAAGAAATAAAAGGGCTGATGTTATAGAAGAGCACAGAGGGAAGGGATGAAAATATTGTGTAAATTTTTAATCTCTGTGTTCTCTGTGGTTAAGTTTTTGACAGTACAGAACATTATAGCAGGAGGAGGTATGCTTAAGAAATTTACAATAATGGTATTTGTCACATTGATAGCGATCTCAATTAGCGCTGGTCCACCCGGTCAAAAATATATAAAAGGCAGTAAGATAGGTACCAAGGGACACGAGGACAGAAGATTTGGCATCACTACTGGTAATCTAATCAGAACAAGGATGTCCAACTTTGGCTCCATAGGTGGACCCGGCGATAGAAACAAACCAAGATTAGAATGGCCCATCTACAGTGGGCATGAATACGGTTATGAGATGGGACCAATGATTGGAGCAGAGGTTATTGGTAAGACTGAAGACGGAGAACGAGACACTACAATTTACATAGTGATTGATGGAATTCAGGATGGTGGTGGTGAGGAATTTGAGCCTTTAGGCGGATATGCAAATCCAAACCCACCGACTGAATGGCAGGGTTGGTTTGCCTTTAGTGATAAGCCGGAGACATGGCCACCTGTATGGCCTGATGGAACAACGGAATGGCCAGGTGAATTTGGGTCCGGGATTGTTACTGCCGACCAGGAGAGTTATTGTGTAATGACTGACGAGGCGTGCATTGGATATCAGGATGAATATGGTCCAACCTATTATCCTGATCCTAACGATTCAACCCTTCATGGTCTAGGTATTCAGTTATCCTTCCGTCATTATCAATGGGCTGCAACGCTTGCAGAAGATATCGTTTTCTTTATTTACGAGATTAAAAACATATCACCTACAAGATTGGATAAAGTGGTCGTTGGTGTATTTGGTGATTTTGATATCGGTGGTTATCCTGACTATGGAGATGACTGTTTTGCCTTTGATGCTACGAGAAATATGGTCTATACCTGGGACTCTGATAATAGTAGTGTGAATTTTGAGCAGGATGAAGACATTGGATGGCTCGGATTTAAGATGCTGGAGACGCCCAAAGATTTAGCAGGAGAGGAACTGGGACTTACAGCCGTGACATCGTTCGTATATGGATTAGCTTATGCATTGCAGGATAGCGTTATGTGGAATTATATGAAACCCGGCACCTTTGAAGTCCCTACCGAGCCTATGGACCATGTCACCATATTTAGCTCCGGTTACTTTTCTTTAGAACCTGGTGAGAGCCAAAGATTTTCGGTGGCTGTTGTAATAGGGGCTGATTCAGCAGATATGTTTGAAAATTCCGAAGTTGCTCAAGAAATCTATGATCTGGGTTACGAATTTACAAAGGCACCTGATAAACCTAGTTTAATTGCCGTTCCGGGAGACGGAAAAGTAACCTTGTATTGGGATACCAGAGCTGAAAGCTCTGTTGACCCCGTTTTGGGAAATGATTTTGAAGGATATAAGATTTATAAAGGAACCACCAGAAATACAAAAAACTGGGGAAAACCCATTACTGATGCATTAGGGCGTCAAGTAGCCAATGTACCAGAAACCCAGTTTGACAAAATTGATGGTATCAGTGGTCTGTTTCCATTAGGTTCAAATGGCTACCACTTTAATTTAGGTAGTGAGAGCGGGTTGGTCCATTCCTGGACTGATAGCAATGTTGTAAACGGGATGAAATACTACTATGCCATCACTGCATACGATACTGGCTGTGTGGATAAAGGTATCTTGCCATCAGAGTCACCAATTACCCTCGGTGGCCCAAATGTTATTGAAGTAATTCCAAATGCTCCAAGCGCTGGTTATGAATCCCCTGAAGTTGACCTACAGCATACCAGAATTTTTGGCACTGGTGAATTTATTCCAATTATAATTGACCCCCAAAAGGTTAAGGATGGACATCAATACAAAATAACTTTTGATGACACAAGCAATTTAAATACCACTTATTCAATAGTTGATATGACCGATGGAACCAGTCTGGTGGTAGACTGTCCATACATACATGGAGAGGATGCGGGCGATGTCTTTGATGGCATCAGATTGAAAATTATCAGCGATGAGATAGCATATGATTCCTCTAACTGGCTCCAGGGTGATTGCCGGTATACAGTTGGTGTAAAGCCATATTCGGGAGGCGTTAAATACCCGGCCGATTATGAAATCAGTTTTTTTGATGGAGTGGTTGACACTGATATTGTTGGACATCTTGTTAACTTTAAGGTCTGGAATGTAACTGACAGTGTTTCCTCACCGTTTTTCTTTGCCAATACTGGCGTGCCCGATTCTGTGGTCAGAGATAAAGATGCAATTGTTCCTATTATTTATCAAAACGGCAATTTAAAGGGAACCTGGGAGATAAGGTTTAACCAGCCAGATACCTTAGCTACTCCTCCTGGAGATGGTGATAAACTGTTAGTGACCATTAAAAAACCATTTACTTCTTGTGATGTAATCCTGCTTACTACCAAAGCAGCTGAAGTAAATCCAGAAGTCGCAAAGTCACAGCTTGAGCGTATTGCTGTTGTTCCAAACCCCTATATTGTTGCTGCAGCATGGGAACCAGAAATTTTAGAGCCTACAATGGCTCAACAGGCTGTAGGCACAGAGCATGACAGAAGGATTGACTTTATTCATCTGCCATCCAGATGTACTATCAGAATATATACGATGAACGGAGAATTGGTTAAAGTCATTGAACATAACAGCACTGTATTTGATGGCACTGAATCATGGAATATGCTATCAAAAGATAATATGGAAATATCTTACGGGATATATATATACCATATAGAGGTACCTGAAATTGGTACAAAAATTGGTAAGTTCGCAGTTATAAAGTAAGATACTCTATAGAGACGGGTATCTGATTTCACAGATTAAAAGGCAAGATTACACATCGGTGTAATCAGGTATACTGAATATTAGGTACTGTCAAAAATAATATGAAAGGATATGAAAGAAACCACACCTGCCTACCGTCAGGCAGGGAGGACACAGAGATAAAATTAATTCTCTGT
>PEYP01000082.1 GCA_002774315.1 Candidatus Stahliibacteriota bacterium CG08_land_8_20_14_0_20_40_26 | reverse complement strand
ACTCTATGAGTACCTATGTCCATAATATTGAGACCGTAGAAACGAAATCCTCCTTTTAGATATCGTGGACCAAGGAAGTCCATCTCATGCAGTATGTTAGGTTTTCCATTGGCCTCTATCTTGGGATAAGGAATGTTCTTTGGCTTGTATCTAGCACTGCTTCTTTGTGGTTCTATTTTGTTGTATCTTTTTAATATCCTTTTTATAGTGGTGTTAGAGGGGATCTTTCTATATCCCAAGTCTTCCATTGCCCATTGAATCGCAAGAGCACCATAGAATTCGTTTGCATTCTTTAACTTGGCTCTAATACCCAGTATTGCGTTCTCAATCTCAGGCGGTGTTTTGTTCACTATCTTATGAGGAGTACAAGAATGACTTTTGTACCATTCGGGATCTTCAGGGTCGTAGCGATTGACCCACTTGAAGAACCATTGTTCCGTTCTTCCAAGGTTGTTACAAATATCCTTCGTGGGCTCTTTGGACAAATAGCGTCTTACAGCCTCTATTCGTTCCTCTTCCAAGGGTGTCATAAGACCTCCTGTTTTATCCACCTGTCGGCGGATAGGTAAACTAAAATATAACAAGAGGTCAATTATACAGCAGATTTGCCCGGAAAGGAAGAGAAATTGTCAAAGAGCTTGATTTGCTCAGACTAAACGACGTCCTGACCCTTTTTGAAGTTAAGAGACTAAACGATGTCCTGGTCTTTGTAACTAAACGATGTCCTGAACCTTGTCAGTTGGTCATTAGCTTTGGTTATTGGTCATTTGTCATTTGTCATAAGTCAGTGGTTTACCCCGCCCTGTGATGATAATGTACAGGGCTTGCCACGTGTAATGTTTCTCCTTATTACATTGTGGTGAAATGCGATCTTGCGAGCTATTTCATCGGGGTCAAGGCCTGACTATAATTCCTAATAGTTCCTATGTTAAGTGAATTATAAAGGAGTAACAATGAAATGGGACATAATCGGAAAACAGCTAATCTTTGAACCCGGTGATATTGTTTGTGTTCACACAAAAGGATTGATAAGCCGGCTGATAAGAAAATTTACCAGAAGTAAAGGCGAAGAACCAACTATTTTTAACCATGTGGGTATTATGGTACATAGGATACATCTTGTTGAAGCCTTGAGGAGGGTTTATGTGAATAGACTTACACGTTATAATACTCCAAGTTGTGAAATATTAATAGCCAGAAGAAAAGGGTTAAGTGAAAATCAAAAAACAATTCTGCTTGACAAAGCCTTTGATTATGTGGGTCGAGACTACGGCTTTCTTAAAATATTTGGGCACTCGTTAGATTGCTTTCTAACTAAAATATTTAAAAGCGAGATATCTTTTTTTAGAACAAAGGTGTTTAAAATGGACCGTTATCCCATATGTTCCTGGGTAGTCGCTTGGTGTTATGATAAGATAGGGATAAATTTTGGCGTTGAAAAGGAACGCTGCCAGCCCGACGATATTGCTGATGATATACTTCAACACAACAGGGACAAATACGAAATATTATTTGCTACAGATTCAGATTTGAGGGTCTTTCCGGGTTAATTCCAATCGAATTATCCACCGCAAGGATAACCAGGAGGCTTTTATTGATGCTTAGACCTGTCCCTTTCTCAATATAAGTCCCGTCCCTGCCTACCGTCAGGCAGGCAAGTCCCTGTTATAAAGCACCTTCCCATGAGGGAACGGGGTCGGGCTGAAAAATAGAAATAATTTCCTTCCATCGGGAATCTATTTTGTTCGTATGACCACCGCTGGCTTTACTAAAACAAGAAAAATTGTCTTGATTAGATAAAGGAGTAAAAATGACTAAAAGCAAGAGTTGGTATTCGTACTACGGTTTTAAGGCTGAACCCAACCTTGAAATTGATCCCTTGACAAGTACTTCAGATTTGGATTTGTTTGTTGGCCGCTCGAAACACATTGAAATTCTTCAAGAGTGAGCGGGGGAGCAAGGAATTACACGTGTGCTTTTAACAGGTGCCGCAGGCGTTGGCAAAACCAGTCTAATCTGCAGGGCCTACAGTAAGGTAAAAAAGTTTATTCGTTTAGACCTTTCTATACTGCCGAACATTAGTTTAATTTTTAGCTTTATTGCTCGCGCACTTGTAAATATGGCTCTGGATTTTAAATGTCCTGGCGCGAAAAATCTTAAAAATGAATATGACAAAATTATTCATATTACTGAAGGGCGCCAAATAAAAGCAGGAGGAGGTCCATTACCTGCTTCAGTTGAGTCAATTTATTCCAAAATGTATATACCATTTATTCCCCAAGATCATGTACACACTATTATTGCTCGGGCAATTAAGCTCTTACATGAAAATTTTGGTCGTATTCTTTTGTTATTAGATGAGGCTAATCCCAATTTATTACCAGGAGCCACGCGGGGAAATATGCTGGGTATTATTAGATTTTTGAAAATGCAAAAGCCGTCATTGCTTTTATGGCCTGTTCGTGATGATAGATTTAAAAAATTATGGGAGGACCCTAATTCTATGGAAAGGCAGCTTTTTTTGTGGCACACTGATATTCCTCCTCTTGGAGTTCCAGGTTCACCAGGTGCTTCAGATATATTATACAAAAGACTTGAAAAAGCAGACTCAAAGAAGGGGGCCAAAATTATTCCAGAGGACCTTACTAAAAAAGTTGTCCTTTTGGCAGATGGTAATATACGCGAATATATTCGTTTCTGCAGAGAAATATTAAAAACTGGTGTTAAAAATGTAGTACCATTGCCGATTCCTTCAGATTTTGCCATTTCTACAATTTTGAGTTATCATAAGGAATTAATTCCTTCGAAAGAGGAATGCGATATTTTAAAATATTTAGACCGTAGCCCTTCGTCATCATCTGATCCTGAAATACAGACAGCATTTGATCTCAAAGAAACACAGATACGAGAGCGACTAAAAACACTAGAACAGAAACATCTAGCCATCGTTAACATGGAAAAATTTGGCAAACTTACCTATAGACCGAGCGAAAAAGCATTAATTTTGCTTAAATTTTGCTGAGTGATTCGGGCATATATGACATTCGATTACCGCGACCTTTCGCGACCCACCGCGACCCTTTGTATTGTGGTCTGCCGACTTACCGCGACCTTTCGCGACCCACCGCGACCCTTTAATTCTTATTATCAGGTGGTAGACTTGTAAAAAGAAAGGGAACGGGGTCGGGCTGAAAAATAGAAATAAAATATCAGACAAAAGACCACAGACGAAAGACTACAGACATCAGATCAAAGACCTTTATTGTAACAATCTCAGAAATTCTTTAATGTCTCTTTCAAGTCTCGTCAAGTCCCTGTTGAATAACTATCTTAAATTCTCTTCTAGGTCTCTTCAAATCCCTGTTATAAAACACCTCCCAGAACCTTCCTGAAAAAATTTCTTGACATTTTATTAAATTGATAGTATAATCACAAAATAGAAGTATATCCCTGTCTCCCCCGCCAATGAGGGGCAGGCGTCAGGCAGGCGAACTCTAATTTGGATATAACACGTTATCTGAAATGTTGACAGTTGTTTTAAAAGAAAGATTATCGCGTGATGCTCTTAAGTTAGAGTGATAGGAGAAATAAGAACGTACTTCTGATTGAATAATATGAAAACCTATACCCAAAAAGAGTTAGACCAAATATGCGCTACTTTTACAGGTTGGCTCTATGACTACAGTGATAGGTTTCTCTATGCCACTCTGAAGGAGGTTGAGAACAGAGAAAATATTCCTCAAGATTATATTTGTTCGCAAACGCCGTGCCAAGAATGGTACAAAAAGTTTGGTAAAGGTTTTCAAAAAATTCTGAGCAAGTATGATCCAAAAAAGATTAAAAAGGCACGTGTGGAAATAGGGCATTACCTCGCATTTGTAGCATTGGAATTTGTAGAAAATTATTTTTCTAATAAAGAACAAAAAAAATATTTTGTAGATAAGATTAAAAGGAAGACTGTAGAGTCAGATAAGGAAATTGGCGTTCGACCAAATTCTGATATTTTTTTGAAGTATATTAATGCCGAGAATCACATTCAAAGATTTAGCCACGACATGGTAGTTATCTTAGGCAAGAGAAGTGCTATACTACAATTTAGAATAACTGCACAGTTTTACTCGTTTTTTAAACACACTTTGCCAATTTTTGTAAAGGCAATATTTGAAGGCGATCTTAGATACATTGACACAAGGCAATAGAAACTATCTGGAGTGTCGAATAGGGTCGAGTCTTCACATAACACATAATGAACCCATCCGGTTGCATTTATGATGCCTTAAGCCCCTGAATCTCTCAAGGGCTTTTGTTTTTATCCAACGGAACTACAAAAAACTGAGGGATTTTTGAAGATTTTTCCTTGACATTTCTTTTGTTTGGTAGTATAATAGAATTGGGTCAAATGACCCTATATATAGAAACAGGATTTGAGCGATGATAAATAAAGTTACTCTAAGTCAGGGAGTGTTAACTTAGAATTAGATTTTAATTTTAGACGTTGTCCCAAACTCTCGTGATGACAAAAAATAGCAAAGTAAAGCTATCTGTTATCAGCAGTGGCAAGCCACTGCACTCCAAAAGCTATTAAGAAGAAGATGGAGTGCAAAAGCTTGCTTTTGCAAACACAATAATGAATTGCTTGATATGAAACTTACTTCGTTTAATAAATTCTGGTTAATAAATCATCCTATTGAAATGTAACTTGTTGACATTCAATATAGATGGCTTTAACGATATCACGTAACTTTGGGACATTCCCTAATTTTAAGTCAGGAAAACTGGACTTAAAAGAGAAGAATCAATTTAAGTACGGGAGGCCAGACTTAAATCCTCACTGCCTATTAATTACAATAGCAAACTCAGAAATCTGCTATCAGAAGCAGACAGAGCATTGGCTAAACTTGATGGTATCGCAACAGTACTTTCCAATAAAGGAACTATATCTAACCCATTTGGATATACTCCTAAATTAGAATTATATCCGAATATACTCGCGTATATGGAGTTAGGCAAATGGCAGGCTTAACTTGTTTTGACATCGGTAATGCAATTCTCTAAAAACCATAATCCTCAATTTGATCCAATACTAAAGAAATAAAAGACTATTACATTGCCTGTTCAAATATCTATTGTAAGGATGAGGTAAAAAACAACATGAGGAATCAAAAAGTAAATTTAAAAACCGAGAAGGAACTCCAAAAACTAATCTTACAAGAAAAGGCAAAAGGGATTCCTGATATAGAGATTGGTCAAAAATACGGGGTTACGTTTAGATATATTGAAAGACTTATTACTAAGTCTAAGGGGGTCAATATTAGCTCCTTATCTATCTCAAAAAAAATAAAAACTCTCCAGCCAAAGGATTTTAAAGAAGAACATACTACAGTATGGAGTTTTAAACAAAGGGGCAATTGGGCTACCCACAGTGGAGAATACAGAGGAAATTGGTCTCCCTATATCCCAAGAAATGTTATTCTCAAATATTCAAAACTTGGCAAATTAGTTTTAGATTATTTCTGTGGCGCTGGAACAACGGCTGTAGAATGTAAGCTTTTAGGCAGAAAGTGTATAGCTCTTGACATAAACGATAAAGCTATTGAAATAGCAAAGAATAATATAAATTTTACCGTTGAATCACAACAATTACGCTTGATTGACGAAAAAAGCAACTTTAAAATTTACGAACCGGAACTTTCGGTTGGCGACGCCAGAAATCTATCGTTATTAAAAAATAATTCCGTAGATTTAATCTGTGCTCATCCTCCATATGCAAACATTATTCACTATACTGATTCTAAAGAAGGTGATTTGTCATTCTTGGATATAAATGAATTTCTAAAAGAGATGTCTAAAGTAGCCAAGGAAAGTTTTAGAGTTCTGAAGCCAGGCAAACAATGTGCAATTTTAATAGGAGATACACGGAGAAAAAAACATGTAATTCCTTTAGGCTTTGAACTCATAAATGTCTATTTAAATGCCGGGTTTAAGTTAAAAGAACTTGTTATCAAGCGACAACATAACTGCAAAACAACAGGATTTTGGTATGCTAACAGTATAAAATATAATTTTCTTCTTTTGGCTCATGAGTATCTACCGATTTTTGAAAAACCTAAGACGCATCCTCCTTTAAGTGTAAGAGAAAGGGGGGTAAATTACGGTTTGCTTATTCCTACCTTAAAGAAGCCGCTGTTAAAGAAAAAATTAGATGAATTTGAAACTACAACTGTTTGGATACTACCAGAAAAGGATTTCGAGAAACATCTGAACAAAAATGTAATTGACAGATATTCAAATGGTAAGGAATATTCAACTATAATCCTCTCTACTCGCAAAAACAAAGAATCTTTTATCAGAGAGCGAGATCAAAAAACTAAAGAATTGCTTTTTATCAAATCTCCATTATTAAGTAATAAACTCTCTTATTCAAACATTAATTGTTATTTAACAGAATTAAAAAATATTGTAGAACAAGATTTAGCTTCTATTAAAAAGGGAGGATTTCTTGTAATTCAAATACAAGATGTAAGAATAAATAAATATATAGAACCTCTGGCTAAAAGAGTGGTGGATATGCTGAATATTGATAATCTATGGATCAGAGAGATTATAATTGTCACAAAAGATGGAGTACATTCAAAAACTCAAAGTTTAAAAGATGATTTAGAAATAACCCATCAATATCTTCTTGTTTACGGGGTAATAGCAAAGGGAGGAAAATAAATGACAAATCCAAATGATATTTATATTGACTTCGCGTCTAAGATCTCTTTTTTTGAGTTTATTCAGGATGAATTTAGACATACAAATATTCTAGTTGATGAAATGAAGGAGGAGATATCTTTACTAGGGTCAAAGAAAGAATGGAATATAAATGATTTATCCGATTATGTAAAAACCTATCCTCGCAGTTTTATTATCTTTCAAGAAGTCTTTCAATTACTGAGATTTACAAATGCTCAACTTATTCACTTTGTTTTTGATGTAGTTAAGCTTAATTCCCTAAATATAAATGGAATATATGAGTATATGATTTTAAACCTTAAATACGACCTCGAGTTCAGGAAAATATATTTAATGACAATTAACCGCACATTAAAGTATGATGATTTTATGACTAATATCAAACAATATGACAAGAGATACCTGGTAGCTACCTTCAAACGTGCGATTTCGAAGTATATCGATAAGATTGCTAATAATTTCAGTATATTGGAAAAACGAATTCTAAAGAGTGAGTTTGAGGATTTTTCTATAAGATTTTCCAATTATTTACTAAGTAATTTAAACTTAA
>PEYP01000011.1 GCA_002774315.1 Candidatus Stahliibacteriota bacterium CG08_land_8_20_14_0_20_40_26 | reverse complement strand
GACAAAGCACATTCACTATCCCGCTTGTGAATTTCAAAATTCCAAAACTTACCCCTGATAACCTTGAACCAGTGAGACTCTCCCAGGTAATTCCAGGTGGAGGTACTCTGCCTGATACTTCAGTAGTATTGCCTGTTCCTCCAATTGATACCACGGTGACAACCAGGTGTCCAATAATGCATGATATAAGGAGTATTAAAATAGAGAAGGGGATTTTACGGATAAGACTCAATAATTATACACATGTTAGCTTCGATTCCCTTGTTATTCAGCATCTTAGAACCGGAGACATTGATATCACAATACCATTTGCGCCTGTAGAGGCAATGAATTCTGTAAGTAAAACTATAGCGATAAATAATAAGTGGGCAGCTGATTCCATTGCTTGTTCCCTTCACTTGAGAAAGTTGGAGTCGGAGTGGACATCTGTTTGTAAGTACGATTCTATTGTAGTTGTAGTTGGTTTTGATTCATTGAATATTACTGGAGGTGAGGTCAAAATACCACATCTGTCACATAGTATGGATACTACACTCTCTCTTCCTACCTATTCTGAATATCCAATTCACTTAGATTCAATCGAGTTCTCTGAAGGCAGTATAACACTTCGGGCAGACAATAGTTTCCCTGTTAATGCCAAAGTCAGGATAGAGTCTCCAGAATTTGGGCTGGATACTATCTTCCAGGTGGTCTCTCGTCAAAGCAACAGTATGATAATGAATTTGGAAGGTAGATCCTTTCACAACTACGATCCAATAGGCACCAGCTTCAGGTGTGCTGTGCAGGTTAATGTTGATTCTTCTGAAGATTATGTATCATTTTCTGTGGAAGACAGTATTGAAAGTGATATGCGGGTCGATGACCTTGATTTTGAGAGTATCTATGGGGAATTTACCGATGATATTGTACACACTATCCCCACAGAGACAAGAGGAATAGACATTCCCCAGGGATTAAGTTCAATTAGAATCAAAGAGGCAATGGCTAATTTAACTTTGACAAATGCAATCGGGATCAGAGGATGTGCAGATCTTACAGTTGAAGGCAGGAACTCAAAAACTGGTGCCAGTGCCAATGTTCTAATAAATGCTGTGGTAGACGCCGGAGAGATAGACAATCCTACAACTTCCTTCTTCTCCACGAACCTTGCTCCAGTTATAAATATAGCCCCTGACACGATTATCCTCTGGGGTGAGATAACCTTGCCTGCTGAAAGCTTTTCAGTTAAGAAGGCGAGCTGGATTACTGGACACGCTAGCGTTACTACGCCATTGAGACTTTCTTTTGAAGAGAACACCGTTCATTTTGACCCTGATACTATTAAGATTGACGAAGATACCAGGGAGACTCTTTCTCATATCCGTTCAGGAAAACTTGTAGTCTTCCTTGAGAATCGGTTCCCGGTTGGTTTTGATTTAGACCTTGTAGTGGAAAAGGGGCTGCCTGACCCAGATACAGTTATTAAGAGGATTAGTATTACGGGAGCACCTGTAAATATAGAAACTGGAATAGCAACAGGACCAGTACTGGATACAGTTCGTATTGACCTCTCTGAGGACGAGCTTAATATCTTTCAGTATTCGCCTCTTACGGCTTGTTATACCCTATATGTGCCTAAAACTGACACAATAGCATTTCATATCAATGACTACCTCAAATTAGGCTCTTATGTCACTGTGAGGCTAAAAGTTGGTGAAACTGAGGAGTAATAAGGAGGTATTTTGGTGACATCGTTTCTTGTAGTTATGCAGCTCTTTTCATTCTGGGCAACAAGTGCAAAATCACTGGCACTCTCTGATGCTTATACTACCCTTGCAAGGGGAACTGATGCGGCAAGGTTTAATCCGGCTAATCTGGCTTTGAAAGATAGACCACGCTTTAGTTTTAGACTAATAGGTATTGACGGAACATTATTAAACAATGGAATTTCCGTCTCCCTGTATAACAAGTATGTGGGTGCCGATCTTGATTCTATAGATAAGAATAACATAGTTAACTCCATCTCTAAAGATGGGTTGGGATTCCTGGCAAACATGGGATTAGGAGTTATTGAATTTGCAGCTGGTCCATTTGCACTATCCATTAGGGGTGTGGGTGGTATACAAACCACATTACCAAAAGAGATTTTTGAACTTGTTCTCTTTGGGAATGAACTTGGAAGAACTTACAATTTTGGGACACTGGACGCAGAAGGTATTTCCTATGCGTCGGCTACAGCTTCCTATGGTATGCCTTTGACTCTAGCGGGATATGAAAGTGGGATAGGGATGGGATTTAGATATATACAGGGGTTCTTTATTGCTAGGCCTGAAAGCCTCAGTGCTAATCTTCTTACTACAGAAGAGGCTATCATAGGAAATGGGAACATTGTCTATCGTATGGCTACCGGCGGCAGAGGGTTTGGTTTTGATATTGGATTCGTAAATAAGCCTGCTGAGAAATGGACTATAGGGATGGCATTACTTAACTTGTTTTCAAGCATAAATTGGAATAAAGGTTCAAAGGAGGGCTGGGCAGAATTTAAGATTGATTCGTTAAATATACAGAGAATAGACCGAGAAGATATTGTTGCATCAGATTCAGACCTTAGATCCATAGAGTCTTTTAAAAGTCAACTTCCATTTTATTTACGACTTGGTGGCTCTTACGAGTTCTTTGAGGACTTGAGAATAGCACTAGATTATACCCAAGCATCGGCCAACTCCCCATTTAGCTCAAAGAGGCCACGTTTTTCATTTGGTCTTGAATACACAAGGTTGAGCTGGCTATCCCTTAGAAGCGGGTTATCATTGGGTGGAAAAGAAGGTTCTACTTTCTCCTGCGGGATGGGACACAATATTGGTGGCTTCGGTGGTAACCTTGGCTTTCAGTATACAGGAGGAATTTTTACTGGTGCAAAAGGACTGAAAATGGGTATTGACATTGGATATAAACCTTAAAAGAAAACCCAAGAATCACCTATGTCAAGGAATCCAAGGAGGTTATACCTTGACATCAGACACAATCAGAATTCTACACTACCTGAAAGTCTTGAATTTGTCCCAAGTTGTGGATGATAACTCTGCCCGTAGTCTACAGTAAGACTACCCAGCTTGATTCCGGCGCCGAAACTCATATCACCCTTATCCCACCCAACCCTTACTGCAAATCTGTCCTCATATACATACTCTACCCCTATATGTGGGTCACTCTTTATGGCGTCGAGTTTGGTGATTTTGTTTTCAATATTTGTATCCAGCCCGCCTGCTAATATAAATTTGCCTGAGAATCTCTCTGCGGGAACTTCATAAGATATTCCCATCTTGAGCAGTGGAACAATGAATTCCCTTGTGCCTGCATTCCAGAAGAGGAGCGTTGTTGTCAGGTTCTCTATATACAATCCGACTGAGAATGGATAAAAATTATATAATACACCTCCGTCTATACCAAACCCATATGCACTGCCCTCCTGCCATCTTCTGTATATCGTCTTGACATTTGCACCAAGGTATAGGTAGGAGGTAGTGACCTCGCCAAACTTTACTTTTTTACCATAAGTAAAATATAATACCCAATCATCCACATTTGCAGTATCTAAAGCAACAGAGTCATTGGTGAATATTATGTCTGGATAACTTACCTGATAGAGCGCAAGCCCTAAGCCCTGCGTTTTATCCGACATTGCAGAAGATACAGCATTATAATTGATTATACCGCCAAAACTCTCTGAATGGAAGAGGAAAATCTGTTTTCCTTCCTCTCGCACAATACAGGCTGGATTCCAGAACGGGGATTCTGAAATTCTTGCCAGGGTAACATACGCACCTCCCATAGCCTGCGCTCTTCCACTAACAGGAAGATCTAAAAATTCACCCGCGTATTTCGCGCCGAATGATACGAGAAATGAAAGAAGAAGAAACATATCAAGCCGATTTAGAAGGTTAGAAATTTAGGGTGAGTAACCAAGACCAATATCAAGAATCTCGAGATTGGATTTCTCTGTCCCCTTTGGAACCCTGTTCTTGACAGCCTTTTTAATAGCACTATCACTTACTATTTTTGTAATCCTCACAAATGCCCCAAGCGCTGCTATATTTGTCCCTATCTCTCTTCCGGTCTTATCTCTTACCATTTCAGAAAAGGGAATAAGGTAGACATTTTTGTGCTCGAAGGTCTTCACATAGAATAGGTCCGCTATAAGAATTCCATCCTTTTTTAATCTGTGCTTGTACCTGTCATATCCTTCTTGCGAGAGAGCTATCATACAATCCGCTGCTGTAATCTTTGGATAGTCTATCTCTTGGTCAGATATGACAATCTCAGAGACTGTTACCTCACCTCTCGCAGCTGCGCCATATCTCTCAGAATTAGCAACATTTCTACCATCGTAAATACCCACTGCCTCTGCAAGTATGTATCCTCCGAGGATTATACCCTGCCCACCACTTCCAACACATATAATCTCTTTACGCATACCCGGTGAAAAATTAAAAATGTACTTAGTTTGCTGGTTTGTTAGTTTGTTAGAATTTCCTAACCACCTAACCAACTATCCGACCAACCAACTACTTTAGCATTTTGATATTCTATCAGGATCTAATGCTCTTTGCCTTTTCTACAATCTCTTTCTCATATAACTCTGTGTACTCAGGTCTTGACACATTTAGAAATTCGCCTATGAGTATCTTTTCGCCTATCTCTTCTTTCGTCTTGCCCTTTACCGCGCTTATACCAATCATATTTTCTTTGAGCCACATAAAATTCTCGACAGGCGTCCTCATCTTATTTCTCCTTCCGTACGCAGTAGGGCAGACCGAAAGCACATCAACAACCGAAAATCCTTTGTGGAGGAGTGCTTTCTTTAGCAGTTTATCAAGTGCTGGCACATGGTATACGGTTCCCCTTGCAACATAGGACGCACCACAACCTATTGCGAGTTCAACTATATCAAATGGAGGCTCTGCAGCCCCATAAGGAGCGGTCGAGGCAAAGCTACCACGAGGAGTTGTCGGAGAAGCCTGTCCCCCTGTCATTCCGTAGATGTAGTTGTTACAAATGATGGCTGTGATATCTATATTTCTTCTTGCTGTGTGTATAAAGTGATTTCCACCTATTGCTACCGCATCTCCGTCCCCCATAACAACTATAACCTTTAGGGAAGGGTTTGCAAGTTTTATACCGGTTGCGAATGTGAGTGCCCTTCCGTGCGTGGTATGGAGTGTATGACAGTCAACATAGCCGGGCATTCTCCCGCAGCACCCG
>PEYP01000145.1 GCA_002774315.1 Candidatus Stahliibacteriota bacterium CG08_land_8_20_14_0_20_40_26 | reverse complement strand
GCCTACCGGCAGGCAGGCGGCAGGCAGGTGTGGTTTATACATATTTTGGGATAATTACTTCTGCTCAAACTCTATGGGTACTCCACGAAATCCAAATTTATTTCTTATGCACTTCTCAATATAACTCAGATCGCTATTTTTCAGTCTTCTGCGAGTAGTTACTCTAAAGCAAGGAGGAGATATTGATACCTGACGGAGGCCAGAAAGTCTCACATGTTGCATCTCACTCCTTAGGATATCAAGTCCATCCGCGGTCACCCTTTTTTTTCTCTCATCGTATATCCTGAGTGCCTCCTTTAACGGCACATTTATATCTCTTCCCAAAAGTGCAGACATATATATGATGGGGATATGTGATGCAAAACTAACACTGTGCCCGAGGAAATATCTACCCAGATCACTTTTATTTGCTGCTATCACAACCCCTTTTCCTCTCCTGAAGAGAAGCTGAATAATCCTCTTATCTTCTTTTGTTAAAGGTGCATTTGATTCTATCATAACTATTCCAACATCAATTCTCTTCGTATTTGAGATCGTAAGTGCAGTTGCACCCTTTTCCACATCAGTTTTAACCTTTTGTCCTTTTTTTAATCCAGGGGTATCTGCCAGAATAAGTTCTCTTCCATGAAATCTTATAGTAACATCGCATACATCTATTGTGGTCCCGGGTGATTCGTCAACAATCATTCTCTCCTTTCCCAGGAGTGTATTTATATAAGTAGACTTACCAACATTCGGTCTACCCATTATGGAGATGACAGGAAGAGAGGCACAAATAGAGGGAGAGGAAGGGACTTCTTTCACAATATCGTCCACAAGCTGTTCAACCCCGTAACCCTTTAAGGCAGAAATAGGATACAATTTATCAAATCCGAGAACATGAAAGTTTTGAGCAGCAAAAAGTCTCTTCTCTGTATCCACTTTGTTCACAACAAGCCATATAGATCTTCCGAGTTTTCTTAAGGCAACAGCAACATCTTCATCGAATGGTGTAACACCATCCTTTACATCTACTATAAACAGAATTATGGAGGCATTGTTCAGCACCTCCTGTACTTTCTCTTGAACCTTCTTTTTTATCCCCGTTTTGCAGGGGAAAATTCCACCTGTATCAACCACCTTAAATGTCTTACCGTCTCTTTCAATCCATTTCTCTACAAAGTCTCTGGTTATTCCGGGCGTCTTACCCACGACAGCGACATTCTTCCTCATAATACGATTGAGGAGTGTTGATTTACCAACATTCTCTCTTCCAGTGATGACCACCATAGTTTAATTATATTAAATTATATATTGAAAACCACCTGCCAGAACCACAAACTAACCAACTAACTAACCAACTATACAACCTGCAGCTTATTTTGATCTTTGCTATTTGCTTTTTGATATTTTACTGAACAGTCCCTTGAGGAACTCCTCGCTTCTCTCGCTGAACTCGAGTGTCTTGTAAGGAAATGGAATCTCTATTTCTTCTCTGTCAAATGTCTCCTTTACAATCTTCCTGAAGGTTCTTGCCACTACCCATTGTTTGAGTGGCTTTGTCTTTATCCATATAAGTATATCTATTGACGACTCAGCGATTGCGTCCACTCCAAGTATATCCGGCTTCTCCAGTATAAAATCACCCACCTCGGGATGATGCATAATATCCTCGGCTATCCCATTCAGTATTTCCAAAACCCTATTGAGGTCTTCCTTATATGCAATTCCTATCTTTATGACTGCCCTTGCCCATTTTTTTGTGAGATTTGAGACAACCTTTATCTCACTGTTTGGGATTGTGATCACCGAGCCATCTGCACTCCTTATAACAGTAGTGCGCAATCCTAATTTCTCCACAATCCCTCCCTTATCACCAATGTTTATTACATCTCCGACCCTAAACTGATCTTCAAACACTATAAAAAAACCATTTAGAACATCTCTTATAAGGGCCTGTGCCCCAAAACCTACCGCTAAACCAATAACACCCAATGATGCGAGCAGAGGACCAATATCAACCCCGAGCTCTCTTGCAATCATGGCACCGCATACAACTATTATCATAATATCACCAATGGTCTGCAATGTGCCTATCACAGTCTTCATCCTCTTCTCTATCTCCTCGAGCTCCTTACCTTTCTTACTTCTTCCTATCTTTGCAAGGAAGAAACGAAGAATCCTGTCGAGGACAAACCCGAAGATTGCTATCCCGACTATCCTTATTCCTGATGTCCTGAGCCACTCAATCATATTTCACCTCCATAACGATACCGGTTATTGCAGAAAATTTGATACATAGAGCTTCAATACTGATATCTTTGCCTTCCGATCCCGAGGATGAGCCCTGCTATTCCAAGAAATACAAGTGTAGATGAACCACCATACGAAAGGAGAGGAAAGGGCATTCCCACAACAGGAAATATACCCATCGTCATACCAGTATTTATAACCCCCTGAAACAATACTATTGACACAAGCCCAAATGCAAAGAGCGAGGCAAATTGATTCCTTGATTCTCTAGCAATTTTTATGCCCCTCAGTACTATGAGAATAAAGGCAGAAAAAAGAATAATCGCCCCAATAAATCCGAACTCTTCCGCAAACGATGAAAACGCAAAGTCAGTATGTTTCTGCGGCAGGAAGGCAAGTCCCTTTTGTGTGCCCTTCAGAAATCCCTTTCCGAAGAGACCACCAGAGCCTATCGCTATCTTTGACTGCAAAAGCTGCCATCCCATACCAGCTGGGTCGCTTCTCGGCGAGAGAAAAACCGTTAATCTTGCCTTTTGATAGGGTAAAAGTGCCTGCCATACCAATGGGTTGAGAAGCCCGATAGCCACATTAATGATAAAGACGAAAATCCCTTCGTTCATAGGGACTCTTCCCCAGTATATTACAGCAAGAAGAAAAACAAGCCATACTATCCATATACCCCAGTAAAATGCTGCCAGGAGGGAGACAAAAGGAGAAATAAGAAAGAGTATATATATGGGTCTTGTTCCCTTGTAAAACGCAAGTGTAAGGAAGACAAAAAGAAACACAAGGGATGTGCCAAGGTCGGGCTCAATGAAAACCAAAGTAAAAGGCACAAAACAGATAAAAAACGGAACAAGGAATGAGCGGAGACGTTTAAGTTCAAATTTCCTTATAGATAGAATATCAGACATAAAAAGCACTGTTGAAACCTTTGCAAATTCTGAAGGTTGGAATGAAATGGGCCCAAGGCTTATCCATCTCTTTACGTCCTTGCCTGCAAAAAGAACTGCTATAAGCAGAATAACGGAAAATACATATAGAAATGGCGCAATACTCTGCCAGAAGCGGAATGGGATACGGGAGAACAAAAACAGAATAACAAGTCCAATCGCCACCCATATAATCTGCCTCTTGAATGCCTCTCCATTCTCATTGTAACTCGCAGAGTAAAGTGTAAGAAGTCCAAGAAAAACTACAAAGAGAACGAGGGCAAGGAAAATAAAATCAAAATCCTTAAAAAAGCGCATAGTGCACTGTCTCCTCTATTTTATCAGGTGGTAACCACACTATATTTTTGATGTTTCGAAACCAGGTAAGCTGACGCCTGGCATATCTTTTTGTATTTCTCTTTATAAGATTTATTGCATCTGAAAGGCTAATATCTCCTTTTAAACAAGAAACTATTTCACTGTATCCTATGGATGAAAGGGCTATAACTGTTTCGCCGTACCTTCCAATCAAAAGTTTCACCTCGTCAACCAATCCACGGGTAATCATAGAGTCTACCCTCTCCTCTATTCTTCTATAGAGCTTCTTTCTATCTATCTCTACCCCGATATACGCTACACTGAAGTTTGCGGGTTCTTTCTCTCTTCTCCATACAGAGATAGGAGTACCTGTTGCCTCGTATACCTCAACTGCCCGCATGATTCTCACCCTATCATTTGGATGGAGTTTCACCGCGATCTCATAATCAACCTTTTTCAACTCGTTATATAACTCTTCTATCCTCTTTAAGGATAACCTTTCTTTTATTGCCGAATCAATTTTTGGTAACGAAAATAGTCCATCAGCAAGTGCTCTCAAGTAGAGCCCTGATCCTCCAATTATGATGGGTTTTTTGAGTTTTTCTATTACCTTTCTTCCGTCTCTTGCATAGTCGTACGCAGTGTATATCTCGTCAGGATTTACCATGTCTATCATATAATGCGGGACTATACTTTGCATCTCCTTGTCTGGCTTGGCAGTACCTATGTCCATAAATCTGTAGACCTGTCTCGCATCACAAGATACTATGGAAGCATTATGTTTCAAAGCGATCTTAAATCCCATCTCTGTCTTTCCAGCTCCTGTGGGACCGACGACCGCAATAATTGTTCTCATCTCTTCCATGTCCGCATTAAAAACAGTAATTAGGTCATTAGGTAATTAAGTAATTAAAGAACACAATTGAAAGTAACCTAATAACTCAATTACTTAATAACTTAATGGTTTATATCTTTTCCCATTAACTATGTCAACCATCTCCTCTACCTATCGGTAGACAGGTAATCTTATTATACCACAAATCCTATAAAAGTCAAGAAAAAATGGGGTTTTTTTGCTTGACTTTTGCAATATATGTGATATAATTAGGAACCCTTTATGAAAATAATTCTCGCCATATCATTATTAATTTCATCTACCCCGTATAGTGGAGAGATAGAGAGTTTTCTTAACTCAACTCACATATACAGATTATATCAATATGACGATAGGATATACTGTGCAACGAGTGGGGGAGTGGCAATATTTGACACAGCGACGGGTAGTTTTGACAGAATCTCAACAGGTAACGGGCTTGCTGGAAATGATGTGAGAGACATCATCCATGATAAGTATGACAATCTCTGGTTTGTATGTCATAATAAGGGGATATCAATTCTATCTCCAGATGGCAGATGGAAGAAATTGAGCGGTGCGTGGTATGGGTTACCAGAGGGACTACTCTGTATAAATATCTTATCAGACACAGTACTTGTTGGAACAGATGATGGATTAAGATTGTGGGATATAAAAGACACCAATCCAATGAATGAAACAAAGAAGATGGAGACTATTGCATCTCATCCAGGAAATATCGTGAACCGTATAGAGCATCTCAAAGATTCACTATGGATATGTACAAACGAAGGAATAGGAATAGTCGCATTGTCAAACATTGGGAACACTTCCGCATGGAGTAATATTACCGAAATTGGCAGTGTAAACGCGGTTGAACTTTTAAAAGATACATTATGGATAGCAACATCAGA
>PEYP01000136.1 GCA_002774315.1 Candidatus Stahliibacteriota bacterium CG08_land_8_20_14_0_20_40_26 | reverse complement strand
TACTTATGAGTATGAATGCATTCACTGTGGATACAGGTTTGAGCGATTTCACGGGATGAGTGAAAAGGTAGAGATTCTTTGTCCTTTGTGTGGGAAAAAGGCAAGAAGATGTATTACAAGTGTAGGCGGTTTTATATTGAAGGGTTCGGGCTTCTACCAGACCGATTATAAAAATAAGAAAGAGAAAAAGAGAACAGAGGAAGAGAAAAAGTAGGTAATTCGGTTTTCAATATGTAATGTTTGTATATTTACCTGGCTACAGGACAAGACTGTTACTATATGCACATAGGATACTTAAGACAAGGAAGATAGATATTCCTGTTATTTCTGTTGGAAATATAAATTTTGGGGGGTCTGGGAAGACCCCCTTTACTATATATCTATACAATCTCATACAGAAACCTGCCTGCGTATTGAAGAGGCCTTACAGGGATGAGACACTTCTCTATGAGAGGTATAATATTCCCGTATTTGAGGGAAAAAATCGCTTGAAATTTGCCCTCCCTGCGAGGGAGTTAGGATATGAGGCAGTCCTACTGGATGACGGCTTCCAGTACTTGAGAATACAGAAAGCGCTTGATATTGTGCTTATAAACGCAAGAAGTGGTATAAGCGGGTTTCTGAGAGAGCCTCCATCAGGTCTCAAAAGGAGTGACATAGTTGTGATAACAAGCCCGACAGAGGGATTTGACACGAGCAGGTTAAAACATAGTTTATCAAAGCTGGTCAAAGATAAACCTATTATTGAGGCATTTTATAAGCCCGTTTCATTTGTTGATACAAGGCGTAACGAAAAACCTGCCTCATATTTTGCGGGAGAGAATGTTATACTTCTGTCAGCAATAGCAGACCCTATCTCATTTGAATACACTGCAAGAGATGCTGGTGTAAGACCCTTCTTTCATATAAGATATATAGACCATCACGAATATAATTTAAAAGATATTATAAAAATCAAAAAGAGGGCTCATCTTTCCATAATAACCACCGAAAAAGATATGGTGAAACTTGAAAGACTGCATCCTGATATTGATATATACGCATTAAAGGTTAGATTAGAACTAAAGGAGCAAGAAGTGCTTGGTGAGAAGATTCAGGCCGTGTTCTGAATTCCCAATCTTACAGTGCACTTTTATTTATCTTCTTAATTGTTTGTTATGCTGTATAAAGACGCTGGCGTAAATGTAGAGAAGAAGGAATCTCTGCTATCATATGTAAAGAAGTTTTCAGGTGAGATAGGTAGATTTGGAGGAAGGTTTCCACTCGGCAAAAAGACGCTCGTTGCATCTGTTGATGGCGTTGGCACCAAACTGCTTATTGCCCTTTCGCTTCAAAAACATGATACGGTTGGAGAAGACCTTGTCAATCACTGTGTAAATGATATTCTCTGTGAGGGGGCAAAACCACTCTTCTTTATGGATTATATAGGTGTAGGCAAACTGAACGAGGCAATATTTGAGGGTTTAATTTCCGGAATAGTAAATGGCTGCAAGAAGAACGGTATTGTTCTTCTCGGAGGAGAGACCGCTGAACTCCCTTCTTTCTATACAGGCAACAGATACGACCTCGTTGGGTTTATTGTTGGTATGACGGATGAAAGAATGGCAGGAGATGATATAAGAGAAGGCGATGTGCTTGTAGGATTGCCTTCAAATGGACTTCATACCAATGGATACTCACTTGTAAGAAAGATTATTAAGGAGAAAAAACTATCTCTTGATAGGTATATATCCGAGTTTGGGCATACTTTGGGAAAGGAGCTTATGAGAGTCCACCGCTCATATCTTGGCCTTTTGTCTTGTTTTCCTCCTTTCTCGTCATCCCCTTCTCTCCCGACCATAAAGGGGATAGCGCATATAACAGGTGGCGGTTTTTATGGCAATATACCAAGAGCCGTTCCTGATGTATATGGAGTTGTTATAAAGGGGAATAGTTGGCAGGTTCCATACATATTCAAATTTATAAAAGAGATGGGCAAGGTGCCCGAAGATGAGATGTACAGGGTATTTAATATGGGGATAGGTATGGTGTTGATCGTGGATAGAAACAGAGCAGATACTATGCTGAATAGACTTGGAGAGGGCTATATAATAGGCGAAGTTACAAAGGACAGGGGTTTGGTTTTGGCATTTTAGTATTGACTTATACATTTTTTTGTGGTATAATACTTAGCAATGGTCTACAAAGAGAAGATCAAAGTTATAAACTCTCTCGGGCTTCATGCGCGCCCTGCATCCATGCTGGTGCAGGTTGCAAGCAGATATAATTCTGATATCACACTGTCCAGAGACGAAATGAAGATTAATGCAAAGAGTATTATGGGGGTGATGATGCTTGCTGCTGAAAAAGGGGCAGAGGTTGAGATAGAAGCAGTGGGAGATGATGCTAAAGAGGCGGTGGCTGCCATCAGAGAACTTTTTATCCGTAAATTTGATGAAGAATGAAAAGAAAGAGAAATAAGATATTACGAGGTATACCTGCATCTCCGGGAATTTCACTTGAAAGGGTGTTACTCCTTGAGGAAGAGGATAGTCTCATTATGGAGTATGGTGTAACTGATGTTGAAAAAGAGGTGGAGAAGTTCAAGGGGGCGGTAAAGCGTACAAAAGAAGAGATTATCGCTATTAAGGATAATCTTGAAGAGGTGACCGACCCGTATAGCGCAAAGATATTTGATGCACAGCTTCTCTTTCTTGAAGACAGAACTATAATCCAGAGGACCATACATAATATAAAGAGAAGCAAGAGAAATGCTGAGTATGTCTTTGAGCGGACTGTGCGGGATATGGCTTCATCTCTGGATAGGGAGAAGAGTGTATTCTTCAAGGATAAGTGGGGAGAGATGGGCGATGTTGTATCAAGGGTCATCAGAAATATCAGGGGAAAGAGTTCAGCAATTTATGAGGAGATAGCGAAGGAGTGTAATATTATTGCCCACTATATTCCAGCCTCTAATATGGCACTGTTACCGAGAAAACGGGTCAAAGGTATTGTAACAGAGATGGGTGGCAAGACTTCGCATACGAGTATAGTTGCAAGGGCATTTGGCATTCCAGCAGTGGTAGGCGTGCAGGATATACTGAAATATGTAAGTGATAGAGATTTCATTATTGTAGATGGCACAAGAGGGATTGTGGTCATAAATCCGGATGAATCTACCCTGAAGACCTACGAGGAAAGAAATCATAGATACACAGATTATATGAATGGACTTGTGAACCTGTCGGACATTTCACCGACAACAATAGATGGCCATACGATTGAACTCTCGGCAAATATTGAGTTGCCTATAGAGATTGAGTCCGCTCGGAATCATGGAGCGAGAGGCATTGGACTTTTCAGGACAGAATTCCTGTTTATGGATGCAATTCCAACTGAAGATGAACAGTTTAAGGTGTATAAATATTGTGCCGAATCAATAAAGCCCGATTCAGTAATAATAAGAACCGTTGATATTGGTGGTGATAAGCTCTTGCAGGATGCATCACTCCATGACGCAAATCCATTTCTGGGATGGAGGGCGATAAGGGTATATATTAAAGAGAAAAAAATATTGGAGACACAGCTGAGGGCAATATTAAGAGCCTCTGTTTATGGTAATATGAAGATTATGTTTCCTCTCGTATCAGCAATAGAGGAGATAAAATTCCTAAAAGATATATTGAATAAAACGCAGAGAAAATTGAAGAAAGAGGGTATACAATATGACAAGCATATAGAAGTTGGTATTATGATAGAGGTTCCATCTGCTGCGATTCTTGCAGAGGATTTTGCAAAAGAGGTTAACTTTTTCTCTATAGGTTCAAACGACCTTACACAGTACACCCTTGCCTGTGATAGGGGAAATCCAAGGGTGGCAAATATCTTCAAGCCCTTACATCCCGCCGTCTTAAAACTTATCAAGAGCACGGTGGACGCGGGTCACTTGCAAGATATATGGGTGGGACTTTGCGGAGAATTGGGCGGTGAGACGATTGCAATACCTGTTCTCCTTGGATTAGGGCTTGATGAGTTGTCTGTATGTCCCGCATCAGTGCCAGAAGTGAAGAGCATGATAAGACATCTCACTATGGCGGAGTGCCATGAAATAGCGTCAAAGGTGCTTTCTATGTCTTCTGCCGAGGAGGTAGAAGGGTATCTCGCCTCAATAATCAAGGAAAAATTTGTAGGAATAGAGGATATCCTGTTGGGTATGTGATTTGGAGAGTTCTATCTTGAAGTTAATTAGTTCTCGGTAAAAAAGGTATAAGCAAGGAGAAATGGAGAAAACAAGAAAGGGAGAGAGATTTATGGATATAGATAGGCAGAATATGAAAAGAGTCCTGAAAGATTTTCCGCAACAGGTTATAGATGCGATACGGATAGGTGAAGAGGCAAAAATTTCCCGTCTTAATTTTAACAGCATCGTATTCTGCGGTATGGGCGGTTCTGCTATTGGCGGAGATATAATGGCGAGCCTTGTTAAATCCGTTCCTGTTTCGGTCCTTCGCTCTTACGATATACCAGAATGGGTTGGAGAAGATACCCTTGCATTTGTGGTTTCTTATTCGGGTAATACCGAGGAAACCCTCTCTGCGTATAAAAAGCTCAAAAAAAGCGGAGCAGACATAATTTGTATAACGTCCGGTGGCAAACTTACAGAGGATAAACCCCCTTTAATCGTAAGGATTCCGTCTGGTTTCCAGCCACGATGTGCAATCGGCTATCTATTTTTTCCGGCATTTATGGTGTTACGAAGATTGGGTGTAGTAGATTTCGACATAGACGAGTTATTGAGTAAACTAACCGATATAAGTAGGAATCAGGATAATGAGGATAGTGTTGCGTTCACTCTTGCATCAAAATTACTGGGTAGATTTCCTATTATATATGCAGCATCGCCACTTGAACCTGTTGCAAGAAGGTGGCAGACACAATTCAATGAGAATTCAAAGGTGCTCGCACACATAAATATTTTTCCAGAACTCAACCATAACGAGATAGTGGGATTTGGAAGTCCAGAGATTGATAATGTGGTTATAATTTTGAGAGACGCAGAGTATAGTCCGAGAATAGAAAAGAGAATAGAAATAACAAAGGGTATTATCTCTCGTTATACATCAGGCATAGAGGAAGTTTATACGGAAGGAGATTCACTGCTTACAAGATTCTTCTCCCTTATGTATATTGGTGACTGGGCAAGTTACCATCTTGCAATAAAGAGAGGTGTTGACCCAACACCGGTAGAGAGAATAAAATACCTGAAGAAGCAATTGGACGCGGATAGATATCGTAATTAGGTCATTAAGTAATTGGGTCATTGACCTTATGACTCAAACATATCAGCGATTATCAGTGTTAATCCCTGCCTGCGGCAGGCAGGTGCGTCCCAAAAAACGGGATATGAAACTCATACTTCCAATAGCAGGTGAGGGGACAAGACTGAGACCCCATACATATACAGTCCCAAAGGCACTAATTCAGGTGGGAGGGAAAGCCATAATCGCTCATATCCTTGATGGTATACTCTCGTCTGTTACAATAGAAGAA
Organism: Candidatus Stahliibacteriota bacterium CG08_land_8_20_14_0_20_40_26; assembly: GCA_002774315.1. GTDB lineage: Bacteria > Hydrothermota > UBA3073 > UBA3073 > UBA3073 > UBA3073. The sequence continues at coordinate 4,457 of PEYP01000136.1, read as the reverse complement.
GTTATATTTATAGTTGGAAGACTTGGAGAGAAAGTAGAGAATTACATCAAGGAACATTATAATATAAAGGCTACATACATTGAGCAGACTGAACGTCTGGGTCTTGGGCACGCAGTGTTCCTTGCAAAGGATAGATTTAAGAGATGGGACCCCGCACTTATAGTTTATGGAGATACCATATTTAACGCAAATTTGAAGGAGGCGATAAGGGAAGTTGATGGGTGTATTGGTGTTAAGGAGGTAGAGCACCCGAGAAGATTTGGCGTCGCAGAGGTAAAAAATGGGGTTATAAAAAGACTTGTGGAGAAGCCACAGAATCCAGCATCCAATCTCGCATTAGTAGGAGTAAACTATATCAAGAACACAAAACTTCTCTTTACCTCATTAGAGTGGATGATTAAAGAGGGTAAAAAGACAAAAGGGGAATTTCAACTCACTGATGCCTTTCAGCTTATGATAGAAGAGGGTGCAAGACTTGAACCCTTTATGGTTGATGAATGGTATGACTGTGGCAAGCCTGAGACATTGCTTCTTACAAATAGATATATATTAGAGAAAAACGGGTATTATGAAGAACAGAAGGATACAGTAATTCTACCTCCTGTATATATACACCCGAGTGCAAAGGTGGCAAAATCGGTAATAGGACCCTATGTATCTATATCTGAGAATGCTCACATCATCTCTTCAATTATCAAGGATTCCATAATAGGAGAGGGTGCATATATAGAGGGATATGTTCTTGCCTCATCAGTAATAGGAGAACACGCAATCTGTAAAGGAACATTCAAACACTTGAATGTTGGAGATTCATCGAGTGTAGAAATAACGTAGTCATATTAAATATCAAAAATCAAATATCAAAAATTCAGAAAGAGCCACAGATTTCACTGATTACATAAGATTATAAGAACACAAATACCACGCCTGCCTGCGGTAGGCAGGAATTAGACAAATTGTCACGAATAAAATTTATTCGTGTAATCTGTGGTTAAAATTTTGATTTTTAATTTTTGGTATTTGAATTTACTATGAGGGGGGTGTATGTCAAATTATCACTTTTTTACATCAGAGTCGGTTACAGAGGGGCATCCAGATAAAATTTGTGACCAGATATCCGATGCTATTCTTGATGAAATAATAAGAGAGGACAAAATCGCAAGGGTTGCCTGTGAGACATTTGTCTCCGTGGGTCTTGTAGTTGTCGGGGGTGAAATAACTACACGGGTTTATGTTGATGTAAATAAACTCGTAAGGGATGTCATAAAGGAGATAGGTTACACAGATCTAAATTATGGATTTCATTACGGAACCTGTGCGGTGGTAAACACAATAGGAAGACAGTCACCTGATATTGCACGGGGAGTTGATACAGGTGGTGCAGGCGATCAGGGACTTATGGTGGGATATGCCTGTAAGGAAACTCCAGAACTTATGCCTATGCCTATAATCCTTGCGCATAAACTTGCGAGGCAACTTGCCTATGTGAGGAAGGAAAGAATAATTCCCTGGCTTGGCCCAGATGGTAAATCGCAGGTGACAGTTGAATATATTAATGGTGTGCCCAGAAGGATTGAGACAGTAGTTGTGGCATCTCAACATACCAAGGCTGTTCTTGATTCATCTGGGAGATATATGACAGAAGATGCAAAGAATGAAATCATAGAAAAGGTTATAAAAAATGCCATTCCTCAAGAACTTATAGACAAAAGAACAAAGGTATTTGTGAATCCAACAGGCAAGTTTGTTATAGGTGGACCACAGTGTGATACGGGGATGACAGGGAGAAAGATAATAGTTGATACATACGGTGGTCTTGCACTCCATGGTGGGGGAGCATTTTCGGGTAAGGACCCGACAAAAGTTGACAGATCTGCATCGTATATGGCGAGATACATTGCAAAAAATATCGTTGCAGCGGATTTTGCTGAAAGATGCGAGGTTCTGCTTGCCTATGCTATAGGGGTTGCAGAGCCAGTATCTGTTGCAATAAACACATTTGAAACAGGGAAAATTCCTGATGAAGATATTCTGAAGCGCGTGAAAAGGGTTTTTCCGCTTACACCGAAAGGCATAATAGAAAAGTTAGATCTCTTAAAGCCCATATACTACAAAACTGCCTGCTATGGCCACTTTGGGAGAGAGGAAGAAGGATTCACCTGGGAAAAGAAGGATATGGTGGATGTCCTGAAATGTAAAATGTAAGCCACAGATTACACAGATTACGTAAGATTATAAGAACACAAATACCACGCCTGCCTGCGGTAGGCAGGAATTAGACAAATTGTCACAAATAAAATTTATTCGTGTAATCCGTGGCTCGTTTTTTGATTTTTTTGTACAGGGGGTTTTATGCGAAGGATCCTTTCGTTTGAGTTTCTCATAATAGTGATTATGGCAGGTCTGGTTGCTTGGGTGGCTATACAGAATTATACAGAGAAAGAGTTATCACTTGAGGATAGACTTATTGCAAATATGAAGATGGTGAATAGTGCAGTGGATGAATACAAAAAGCTGTCGGGCGGGATTTTACCGTCCCATCTCGACTTGCCAGTTTCAATTCTCACAGGAGACACACTTTCTCGTAAGTCCGTAACAGGCAAACTTGACCCTGCAAGAGGATTGGATATACAGGAGGACACAACCTCCCTTCTATATGGAAAAGGATTTGAAAATCCATACAACCCGAAGGCAATTGCGGTTATGACGGTTAAGGATTCCCTTGAATCCAAGCAGCCAGGTGTTGTTTACTATGTTCCCGAAGGTATAATGGGCGAAAGATGTATGAAGTGCAGATTGGTTGGCAGTGTTAGACGGGGTTTTCTGGAATTTGAACTGCACAACTACAGCGAGCAGTTCTAAAAGATATTGGACGCAGATTAACGCAGATGAAGATGGTGATTGGGTTATTGGGTTGCCAGGTTATTGGGTTAGTAATTAGGTCATTAGGTTACTGACGGAAAAGATAGGAAGGAGAGTTGAAAACAAAAGAAGTTAGATTTTCTACAGAGAAAGGCATAATAGTGAGAAAGATACTCCATCTGACAACTATACTGGCACCTATCTATTATATATCTGGCAGTAAGGCAAGCCTGATACGAGTTCTCTTTCCACTCACGGGTATCCTTATACTCGCAGAAGTCGCAAGGTTATATATAAAACCAGTGAGACGGATATTTTTAAGAATATTGGGGCCTATGCTGTGGAAGGATGAGGAAAAGGGACTTACTGCTGCCACAAGATGGTTTATTGCTGCCTCCATAGTATGCGGTTATTTTCCAAAGGACATTGCGATACTTACGCTTTTCTTTGTTGCCATATCGGATACAGCTGCGTATACTATTGGGTCATGGTTTGGAAAAAGGGAAATAGTAAAAGGAAAGACAGTGTGGGGGACACTTACGTTTTTTGTAACAGCGATTGTAATTGCTGTGTTCTCTTCACTCCCCAAAATCATATCTATTCCTGGTGCGATTATTGCCACGGTGGTTGAACTTATTCCAAAATACGATGACAATCTGTCAATACCTATTATAGGAGGTATCATATTGTGGATAATGACCTATCTTTTAAAAACTTCTTGACAAATCCGCATTTTTGTTTTATAATGAATATAAACCTGCTCCCAAAACAACAAAGCAAAATGTAGGTGGGTATTTTATATACTCTTTTACAAGGGGGTACCATGAAATCATTTGCAGTTATTTTATCTCTCTTCATTATAAGTGGTTCCGTTGAAGGGAGAGATATTACGACGCTTGAGGAAAGAGAGATGAGATGTGTAAGGGATGAATCTGTTGCACCCTCCTTTATGAAAAGGGAGGTTATCTCTATTCCCCGGGTTATGCTGGGTTACGAGTTAAAAGACACCATAGATTGGGTGTATATGGATTCCCTTTTCATACATTGTGTCATTCCATCAGGTGAAAGGGTTATCTTCTCATTCGATACAGAAACTGATACTATTGAATTTATTGAAGTAGTAGAGTCCCTGTCAGATTTAGTGCAGAATGCGATAGATCGTTCACCATTATGGTTAAGAGATGACCTTGTCGACAACTTCCGCAGACTCCCATCTGATTATCAGGATACCTATGCGGACATTATTTTGGATGCTCCAGATGCATGGGTTGATGAAGTTGCTTATCAGGTTGCGCATGTTAGTCCTGAGATCCTGGTTGATACCTCTTTTAATCCCGAACTTGTGACCGTAAATGCTCAGTATCTTTATAAAAATGATTCTCTCCTGCATTATGCTGATATTATTGATTACGGGTCACCGGGTGATGATGACTATTATTCAACGGTGCGATACAAGGCGCTTGAGGATGGTGATACAGTAGAATACGAATTACCACCCGAGTATTACTATATGTATATTGTCCACCCCGAGCTATCAGATGAATCACCAAGGATGGATTCCTATGTCTATAATAGGTTCTGGAGGGATTATCTCT
>PEYP01000046.1 GCA_002774315.1 Candidatus Stahliibacteriota bacterium CG08_land_8_20_14_0_20_40_26 | reverse complement strand
CGCATAAATTCCTTATTAGAAAGGTTTTTCTTGGTCTTCTGCAAGAGTGCCTTGAGTGTAGAGATTTTCTTCTCGATCCGTGCCTTTTCTTTTTCTATATCAATCACACCGACAAGTGGAATTATTATCTCATAATTATGGGAAGCCCTTCTTATTCCCTTTTGTGGCCTTGAAGGTATAAATTCACTCACAAATGCCAGAAAGATAATATATGATTTGATAATATCAAGATTTTCAAATTCAATATAGACCGGTATCTTCTCCTTTACAGGGATATTAAAAGAGGTCTTAGCATTTCTTATGTCTGTTATTATCTCAATCGCCGTCCCGAAGATCTCCTCTGCCTCTCTGTCTTTCTTCACTGGTTTAGGATAACCAGAGACCATTATTGAGCTCTCTCCCGAATAAAGTTCCTCCGTTATAAAGGGCATAAAGGGATGAAGAAGACGGAGGAGATTCTCAAATATATAATAACCAATCTCTATATGTCCCGACTTCTTTATAATCTCAAGATAGAAATCGCAGTATTCGTGCCAGAAAAAGTCATACATACACATAACTGCTTCATGTAATCTATAGCGCTGGAGAGCCCTTTCTACATCCCTTATAACTCCGGAAAGCCTCGAAGATATCCATTTATCAGCAAGGTCGGGTTCACAATGTGCTTCTTTATGTTCTTCCTTCAACATCTCAAGCAATCTCTTTGCATTCCATAATTTGTTACAAAAGTTCCGTCCAAGTTCGAATGTCCGTTCCTCTATACGGGGATCCTGTCCCTCTCCAGCAACTGCAAGTATTGAGAATCTTAGGGCATCTGTGCCATACTGCTCGATTATATCAAGTGGGTCTATTCCATTACCAAGTGATTTTGACATCTTTCTGCCAATTCTGTCTCTCACAGTTCCATGTATATATACATTCCTGAATGGGTGGCTACCTGTAAAGAAGTATCCTGCCATGATCATCCTTGCCACCCAGAAAAAGATTATCTCAGGTCCTGTGACAAGAAGATCTGTTGGATAAAAGTAATTAAATTCAGGTGTCTTTTTTGGCCAATCAAGTGTAGAAAATGGCCATAGCCATGCTGAAAACCATGTATCAAGCACATCGGGGTCTTGAACAAGGTTATCTCCTCCACAATATGGACACTTTTCAGGTTTTTCGGCTGCAACAATAACTCCATTTTGCATTTTGTCCCGCGGAGACGGGATCCCACCAAAGGTGGGACATTTTTCATTCTGACAATACCATACAGGCATGGGGTGTCCCCACCAGAGTTGTCTTGAGATACACCAGTCCCTTATATTTTTCATCCAGGCAAGATAAACATTCTTCCATCTCTTTGGATAAAATTTTATTTCTCCCTTTTCCACAGCATCTATCGCAGGCTTTGCCAGGTCTCTCATTTTGACAAACCATTGTCTTGAAAGATATGGCTCTATTGCTATGTGACACCTGTAACAATGTCCAATAGAATGTTTATAGGGCTTCACCTTTTCCAATAATCCTTCCTTTTTTAAGTCCTCTACAATAGCCTCTCTCGCTTCCTCTCTCGAAAGACCTGCATACTTGCCACCATTTTCGTTTATCTTCCCTCTCTTATCCATAATTATAATCTTCTCCAACCCGTTTTTATTACCTATTTCAAAGTCATTCGCATCATGCGCGGGAGTAACCTTAACAACGCCGGTTCCAAATTTGGGGTCTACAAGGAAATCTGCGATAATAGGGATTTGCCTGTTCATAAGTGGCAAGATGACATATGTCCCTATATACTCCTTATATCTCTTGTCATCAGGGTGAACTGCCAGCGCCGTATCACCCAGCATGGTCTCGGGCCTCGTGGTGGCAACAACAAGATAATCCGGCATCCGGCATCCGGTATCCGGCATCCGGTATCCGGTATCCGGTATCCGGTATCTTATATAATAAAGCTTTCCATTCTTTTCTTCATACTCAACTTCTTCATTTGAAAGCGCTGTCTGGCATCTCGGGCACCAGTTAACAACATAATCTCCTCTGTATATCAATCCTTTCTCGTAGAGTCTCACAAATGCCTCTCTCACAGCGATAGAGAGATCTGGGTCAAGAGTGAATTTCGTTCTTCTGAAGTCTGCCGAACATCCAAGTCTCTTTAATTGACCAAGTATATAACTCTTCTTCTCACCTACCCAGTTCCATAACATCTCTAAAAACTTCTCTCTACCAATATCCTCCTTTGTCTTCCCTTCTGGTAGTTGCTTCTCCACCACAACCTGTGTTGCTATAGAGGCATGGTCAATGCCCGGAACCCACAATGCCTCATATCCCTGTATCCTCTTCCACCTTATATAAATATCCTGTATTGTGATGTTCAGTGCATGCCCGAGATGGAGTATGTCTGTAACATTCGGAGGAGGCATAGAGATGGTATATGGCTCTTTTGAAGGATTTACACCCGCATGGGGAAATCCCTTTTCCTCCCAGTAAGATAGCCATCTCTCCTCTATCTTTTTATGATTATATCTTGTTATATAACTCTTCATAAAAATCAACAACCCTTTCTGCAACCCTGTCCCATGACAACTGGAGAGCATATTTTCTGCCCTTTTCTTTAAGCCTTATTCTAAGCTTTTCATCTTCCAGTAACTCGATGGTCCTAAGGGCAAGTTCCTCTGTCGAGAATGGGTCAAAAAGAATTCCATTCTTTCTATCTTTTACTACCTCATTGTATCCAAGAATGTCTGAGGCAATTACGGGTATACCGGATGCCATTGCTTCAAGTAAAACGATTCCAAACGTTTCTCCTCCAATAGCAGGAGATACATAGACATCGCAGGATGCGTAATACCTCGGAAGTGTATCTGGATCAACATAACCCTTGAATATGACATATTTCCTGATGTTATGAGGAATCATCTTCCTGTAAGTTTCAATATTCCCCTTACCCACTACAATGAGAAAGGCAGAAGGTATCTTTTGCTTTATCATTGTAAATGCAGATATCAACCTATTAAGACCTTTCCTTGGATCCAACCTTCCAACAAACAGAATCTTTTTCCCTTCCGGGAGTTCTTTGATCGACTCTATCTCCGGGTAAAACCTCTCTGTGTCAACACCATCGGGTATAATCTTGTAATAGAGCAAAAAATGCGGTGCTATTGCATTAAGTGCTGCCCTGGATGGCACAATAGCTCCATCAACCTTCGTTTCCAGTTCCCTCTTGAACGGAAATTTTGCAAGTTTGTAAAAGTTAAACCCGACAAAACTCGTTTGAAATGTCGCAACATTTATACTCTTTGAAAAATGGAGCACCCAGTATGGCAGATTCCAGCCCAGAGGGCCACTGGTATGAGTAATATCAAATTTCTCTGAAGAAAGGAAATCCTTCACAAGATAAGGAAGTTTCCTGTCATATGTAAAAGTTATAGTAGACTTGTTCCCCTGAAATAAGATACATCGCCCAATTCTCACAACATTGTCACCGTCCTTGTATTCATGTCTGTATCTGGGAGCAAGTATAACTACATCGTTACCCAGCTTTCTAAGGCTAATTGCAAGGTAATGGATGTATTCAGATATACCTCCCGGATGGGGGTAATAAGAGTCAGAGCAAAGAAGAACTCTCATAATTAGCTTTATATTATAACACATTTCTTTGGTTTTGTCAATCTAAAAATTTTGAGATTTGAAAAAGTCCAGAAATCTCTGATCACACCGATTGAAATAAAGATTACACAGATTGAAATCAATTATTACAATTTTTTTCTTGACATTTTGAAATTTTTGTTGTATTATACGAAAATTTAACCCACAAATTACAGATAGATTTAAGATTGCAGATTGTGGGCGAATAGCAATTCGCCCCTACAGGATTGTTCACCACACCTGTCTGCCGACAGGTAAAAAGGGCACAAACAGATTTTAGATTGTGGGAGGGACGTCATCGTGTCATTGCGTCTTAGCGTCGTTGTGTCAATTACCTAATAACTTGTGTCAGGAGGGTATACCGAACTTGTTTGGAACACCTGTCTGCCGACAGGCAAGATTGGAATTTGGAATCTGTTTAGGATTTAGAATTTAGTTTTTAGAATTTGTGCGTTTTTGACAGGAGGTGCTATGCATATAAGAATCGATGAGGAACTGTGCGCTGGATGTGAGGTGTGTGCAGATACATGTCCAACCCTCTTCGAGATTAATGAGGATGGGATAGCAATTGTTATTGTGGAGGAGGTGCCCAAGAATGAAGAAGAATGCGCAAGAGAGGCAGCAGACAACTGTCCATCTGAGGCTATAATCATTGAGGAGTGACTTCAGGGCTAATCACCTATCACCTATCCTTACATCCTAATGTAAAGCCAGGGAGCCATACCGGTTAGGTTATGCACTCCCTGGCTGTATTCTTTCATATTATGAAAAACAGACTGCTCAACATTGCAAGGATTATTATCTCTCTCCTTCTGCTCTTGTTCCTCTTTAAAAGAATGGATTTGAGGTACATCATTCCTCTGATGAAAGGAGTGGATATCCCACTCCTTGTGCTCTCATTTTTCAGTTACATATTACTCCTCGTTTTCTCTACAATGAGATGGTGGTGGCTTCTGGCCGCTCAGGGTGTAAGACTTCCATTTATGAGAGTGTTTGGCTACTACCTTATCGGAATGTTTTTTAATAACTTCTTACCCCCTACGGTAGGTGGGGGTGCGGTAAGAGCGCTTTATGCAGGAAAGGATACAGGCAAGAACAAAGAATCCTTTGCATCTATGACCTGTGAACTTGTACTCGGATTTATTGGGTTGTTTATATTTGTAACTATTTTACTTCTCTTCTATCTTGGAAGGAGCGAAGGTAGAATATTATTTCTTATATTCCTCTGTGGAAGTATTGTAATTACCCTTCTTTTCAGTCTCTTTCTCTCTACTTATATAGTAAAGAAATTAGAAAGACCTATAAAAAGAATCAGGCTTTTGGGTATAGGAGAAAAAATATTTAATTTTTACAACGCCATTACCATCTACAGAGACAGAAAAATGGCAATCTTTGTTAGCATTCTTCTATCATTTGGTGTTCAGGCAACTATAGGTATGGAAAATTTCCTTATCGGGAGGGCATTGGGACTTGAGCTTGGTCTCCTGCCTTGCATGGTTTTTCCGTCTATAATAGCAGTGATAACTATATTGCCTTCAATTGGCGGGTTAGGAATAAGAGAAGTCTCCTATGTATATTTCTTTAATCTGATGGGAATACCAAAAGAGGCATCCTTTTCTCTTTCTCTGTTCTTCTACCTCGTTGGTGTAATTGGGAGTCTGCCGGGG
>PEYP01000077.1 GCA_002774315.1 Candidatus Stahliibacteriota bacterium CG08_land_8_20_14_0_20_40_26 | reverse complement strand
CTACCCAATATCGCTGGTAGGAGCAACGTCCTCGTTGCGACCGATGTTTAATCGCAAGCGGGAGCTTGCTCCTACCGATGAGTTATTCTCTCATATATCCCGGTTATCTCTTCATCAGGTCCAACACCGAGTTCATCTTTAAGATAATCACGATATTTTTTATATATTCTTATTGCCTCTGTTCTATTCCCCTTTTTATACTCCAGGAGTATTAGAAGTCTGTATCCATCCTCGCATAACCTGTCTTTAGCAAGCACCCGATTTGCATACCGGATAGCGATGTCATATTCACCTTTCTCGAGGAAGAATTCGGAAACCTTTAATAGTGTTTCCAGATAATTCTCTCGCAATCTCTCTCTTTCAACTGTGGTGTAGTCTTCATATATATCCTCAGGAAAAAGGTCTTCCCTGTAGAGATTCAGTGCCTGAAGTCTCATTGTAATGTATATCTGCCAGTAGAATGAGATGATAACACTCTATCCCGGGGTAACTTATTTCTCTTGCGATTTCCAATCCTTCCTGTAGAGTACCCACTGCCATACCATGTTCTCCTTTTGTCTCGTAAATTCTGGCAAGAGTATAAAGTGTCCTTGATGCCTGTTGTTTATCTTCTGTCTCTCTTGCAAGTAAAAGCGAACTTTTTGCAAGTCTTATTCCCTCTTCAAATTGCCCCTTGGTCCAATGGATGTTGAGTGCAAGATGGTGAAGTGTCTTTGACTCCCCAATTTTGTTGCCCGTCTCTCTATAAATGGAGAGTGATTTCTCTGCATACGAAATTGCCTTATCCAGTTCACCGAGGGTTTGGCAACATCCCGATAGAAAGTAGCAGGTGTCAGCAATTTCATCCTTATATGTTAACGGAACTTTAGAAAGAATCTCTTCCAAGAGAGACAATGCTTCCTTGTATTTTCCCCTTCTGAAATGTATTATTGCCTTTCCCCGCCGTACTCTTGTCCATCCCTTTATGCCTTTAAGTTTTTTTTCTGCATTCTCAAAATAGACAAACGCATCGTCCCATCTGCCCTCTACCTCGTATATTCTCGCAATCCAGTAGGTAAGCCACGGGTCTCTCTTGTCCTGTGGTATTCTCTCTATAAGAGACAGGAGTGTATTGAGCTGGCTTTTGTTATATATATCCTCTACTATTTTTTTTGTGATATTGTTTGCCTTTTTATAAGAGTTTGCCTCAATGTAAAGTTCCACGGCATCCATAAAAAGTCCCCTCTTCTCGTAGGCTTCTGCCCCTCTTATACAGAGAGTATTTTTTTCAATTCCTTCCTCCTTCAGTCTTTTTTCTAAGAATTCTTTCATAAGATGATGATATCTGAAAACCCCACCCTTCTGCTTGAAGGTAAAGAGGTTTTTCTGCTTCCTCTTTTGTGAATGCCATATCTTCCATCTTAATCTCCACAAGTTCTTTCTCTCTTCTTAATTTTGACAGCGAAATTGGAGGCATCTCCCTTGAAGATATAACAAGACGGACATTCTCAGGCGACCATCTTGTGATGTTTGATAGGAATTCATTTATTTCCTTGTTCTTTGATACGAGGTGATAGTCATCTATAACAAGGGCGAAATCCTCACAAATTTTTTCTGTAACCTCTGATATAAATGCATTTTCAATAGAGTGAGTTTTTATTATGTCCGGAAAATTAAGTGCATAGAGTGTTTTCTCTCCAAATCCTTTGAACTTTTGGGATATGCCATGAACTATGTAGGATATGAATACAGATATATCATTGTCCCTTTCGTCAAGGGAATACCATACAAATGGTTGCTTTAGACTTCGCACAAACTGGGCGAGAAGAGTCGTCTTGCCATAACCTGCGCCTGCAATAATGAGAGTAAGGCGAGTTTTTGCATTTAGAAGTGAGAGAAGCCTCTGCCTCTCTACAATACCTGAGGGAAGAGCAGGTGGAGAGAGTTTTGCCTCTATAAATGAAATTTCAGTCATGGGGTCATTGAGTCGTTACTTGTCACTATTTACGCCTTACGCTTCACGCCTCACGAATTCAATGCATTCCTCAGGTATCTTCCCGTATAGGATTTTTTTTCTTTCATAATCTTCTCAGGCGATCCTTCTGCAACGATATATCCTCCTTCTTCGCCACCCTCTGGTCCAAGGTCAATAACCCAATCTGCACACTTTATCACTTCCATGTTGTGTTCAATAACAAGAACCGTGTTACCTTTATCCACAAGCCTGTTTAAGACCGAAAGAAGAAGCCTCACATCATCAAAATGTAGTCCTGTTGTGGGTTCGTCCAGAAGGTACAGGGTATTTCCTGTCGCAATCCTTGACAGTTCCTTAGCGAGTTTCACTCTCTGTGCCTCCCCACCGGACAGGCTGGGGGCAGGTTGTCCAAGTTGTATATATCCGAGGCCGACATCATAAAGAAACCCCAGTTTCCTTTTTATTCGTGGAATTGCCTCGAAAAACTTCGTTGCCTCGGTTACTGTCATAGAAAGAACATCTGCTATGTTTTTCCCCCTATAACCTACCTCCAGTGTTTCCCGATTGTATCTTTTTCCCTTACATACCTCACAGGGAATATATATATCCGGAAGAAAATGCATTTCAACCTTTATGAGTCCTTCTCCTTCGCATGCTTCACATCTTCCTCCTCTCACATTAAATGAAAACCTACCTGGTTTGTATCCTCGCATCTTTGATTCTGGAAGACTTGCAAACAATTCCCTTATATATGTAAAAACACCTGTATATGTTGCAGGATTTGAGCGAGGAGTTCTGCCTATTGGTGATTGATCTATATTCACGACCTTATCTATAAGTTCAATATTCTCTATTCTCTTATATTCACCCGGGGCAAGGTTTGAGCGATAGAATTGCCTTGCAAGAGCACGGTAGAGTGTTTCGTCTATAAGAGATGACTTTCCGCTACCTGATACGCCTGTGACCACTACGAAGAGCCCGAGTGGTATGTTTACATTTATGCCTTTCAGGTTATTATGTCTTGCGCCACTTATAATCAACCAGCTATCACCAGGGACTCTTCTCTTTTTGGGAATCTCTATCTTTTTTTCCCCTGAAATGTATGCCCCTGTGATTGATTTTTTATTCTTTTGTATATCCTCAGGTGTTCCTGTTGCAACGACCCATCCACCGTGTTCGCCAGCACCGGGCCCAAGGTCAATCACATAATCAGATTGCAAGATGGTCTCTCTGTCATGTTCCACAACGACAACGGTATTCCCCATATCTCGGAGCCTTTTTAGCGTAGAGAGTAGCCTCACATTATCTCTCTGATGGAGTCCTATTGAAGGCTCGTCAAGTATATATACAACACCAACAAGTCCTGATCCAACCTGCGTTGCGAGTCTCACTCGTTCTTCTTCTCCACCCGAGAGGGTATCTGCCTTCCTTGAGAGTGTGAGATAGGAAAGTCCAACATTAACGAGAAAATCCAATCTCCTCTCAACCTCTCTCACAATAAGTCTTGCAATACTCTCTTCTTTTTCTGTCAAATTTAGATTCTTGAAGAATTCTCTCTCCTCCTTTATCGTTAGTTCCGTAAGATTATGGATATTCAACCCTCTTATCTTTACAAAAAGACTCTCTTTCTTGAGTCTTGCTCCCCCACACTCCTTACAGGGTGTTACAACCATATATCTTTCAATCTCCCTCCTTACAAAGTCGGATTCTGTGTTTATATAAAGTCTTAGAAGGCGAGGGAGAACACCTTCAAAACCGGGTGCCCCTTCAAGTATTATACTTTTTGCATCTTTAGAAAGTTTCTCCCAGGGGGTGTGGAGCGAGAAATTGTATTCCCTTGACAGTGATTCAAGTCGTCGTAGAAACCATCTACTTGGTTCTCCCCATGGCGCAACAGCTCCCTCAAGTATGGATAGTGACTTATTCTTTATGACAAGTTCGGGGTCAATGCCAAGCTCTGTGCCAAGCCCATGACAGGCGGGACAAGCACCATAAGGGGAATTGAAAGAAAATGTTCTTGGTGTGAGCTCCTCATAGGATATTCCACAGAAGGGACAGGATAGTTTCGTTGAGAATATATAATCTCTTTTCTCTGTAAGATTTTCTATTATAACAGTTCCATCGCCTTCTGAAAGTGCGGTCTCTACAGAGTCCGCAAGTCTTGAGCGAATATCTTTTTTCCCACGGGATTTTTCGAACATTACCAAACGGTCAACAACAATTTCAATACTATGCTGTTTGTAGCGCTTAAGTTCGGGTACATCTGTAATATCATATATTTCCCCATCGACCCTCAATCTTACATACCCCTTTTTTGATAACTTTAAGAGAAGGTCTTTATATTCTCCTTTCCTTCCACGAACTATGGGCGCAAGAATATGAAACCTTGTATTCACGGGAATTTGGAGGATTCTGTCAACAATCTGGTCTATTGTCTGTGCAATAATCTCTCTTCCACATTTGTAACAATAAGGTATACCAATTCTTGCATAAAGGAGCCTCAGGTAATCGTAAATCTCGGTTATGGTACCTACTGTTGAGCGTGGGTTTCTTGAGGCGGTGCGTTGTGAAATGGATATAGCAGGAGAGAGGCCCTCTATGTGATCAACATCGGGCTTTTGCATAATACCGAGGAATTGGCGGGCGTAAGCGGAGAGAGATTCTACATATCTCCTCTGTCCCTCTGCATATAATGTGTCAAAGGCGAGGGATGATTTACCTGAGCCTGATATACCTGTTATCACCACTAATTTATTTTTTGGTATCTCTACATTTATATTTTTTAAATTGTGAACCCTTGCGCCCTTAATAAGTATTTTATCGGGAATCATAAGCCAGTAATCAAGAAATAAGGATAAAGGATAAAGGAAAAAGGATAAAGGTTAAAGTATCTAATGACTTGATAACCCAATGACGAATGACTAATGCCTAATGACTGATTGCCTATTTAAATTATATCATCAAATCGCATAAATGTCAAGATTTTTCTTACCCTGTGGACTTCGTAACTTCTTGGATAAGCTTTTATACGTGATTGTTACTGGTCGCTATTTTTTTTCTTAAATAAGCATTTTTTACTTGACAAAAGACAAAATTTGTAATATAATGTTAAATAAGAGCCTGAATAATCTCATTTAATGAGTGTATTTGGAAATGGAGCCACAGATTACATGGATTAATACCGAACCGGTAGTATTTTAAGAAATTACAGAAATCTGTGGAATCAGTGGCCAAATAGGAGGTGGGTATGAAGAAATGGCTCCCTATCGTAGGGGTAATGCTTCTTCTCTTGGGCTGTGGTCCTAAAGGGGCATCCCAGGAGACCATGGACCGCTTGGCTGAAGCGAAGATGGCCTGTGGCTCTGCTGAGACACAGGCAAAGAATCTGGAGGCACAGAGGATAAAGCTTGAGGAGGAACTTGCTCGGAGGCAGGCAATACTGAAGAATTTAC
>PEYP01000126.1 GCA_002774315.1 Candidatus Stahliibacteriota bacterium CG08_land_8_20_14_0_20_40_26 | reverse complement strand
CAGTATTTCATTACTCCGCACTTGCCGAATCTATTTGACATTTGGATTTTCATTGGAAATTAGAAATTCGGATTTTGAAATTTTGTTGTGTTCATCTGTGGTTTTATGAATATTCTGGGATAATCTACGAGGTTGCTGACTTTCCCTTCTCAGGTTCAAAGAGCAATCCGATAAAGAAGGTCCAGATCGTTCCAATGACAACTAACCATGGCCAGGCAATATGGATGTATGGCTGTAATATGAATAGCATCACGGTAACTACAACGCTAGAAATCATAGCTATTATATTTCCCTTATTAGAGCCACGTTTAGTAATGGTCGCCAAAAGAAATACTCCTAAAAGCGAACCATAAGTAAATCCGCTAATTTTAAAGCTTAACCATAGAATTTGCTTAATATCACGACATACAATTGCTACACCTATAAGTGCGAGACAAAAAAATACCACAAAAAGCCTTGAAACCAATAAATAGTGTTTTTCAGTTGCACGTTTTTTGAAGTGAGGTTGGTAGATATCTACTACTGCACTCGATGACAGTGCAACGAGTGCCGAGTCAAGACTCGACATAGCTGCTGCAAGAGCTCCCGCTATGAGGAGACCGCGAATCCCTATTGGTAGCTGAGTAGTTATAAAATATGGGAAAATATGGTCAGTATTTGTGGGTAAAGCAGCGGCTGGAAAGTGTTGATAGAAGACCCAGAGCAATGTTCCAATAACAAGAAAAGTTATGATTATGGGAAAATCCAGCACACCTGTGAGGACGATGGACTTCTGACTATCTCTTGTGTTCTTACAGGTTAGCATCCTTTGGGCCAAATCGTGGTCAGTGCCAAGTGCAGCAAATGTCTGGAAACAACCATTAACAATTCCAACTAAAAGCCACATTGGATTACTGATAGCTGCGTGAAGATCAAATACTCTCAGTTTACCGATTGGACCAGCCATTGCAGTTATACCATGCCAGCCACCCGGAATCTTATAAAGAAGGAATCCTACTGTCAAAAGGGCACCACCCATCATCACAATAAATTGCATAACATCTGTCCATATAACAGCTTTTATGCCACCCACGGTTGCATAAATCATAGCGATAAAAGCCATCAAAATTATTGAAATAACTAATGACCAGCCCGTAGCTACGGATACAACCATTGATGCAGCAAGTAATCTTACACCGCTACCTAATAATCTTGTTATGAAGAAGAATATTGTTGCAGAACCTCGTGTGCTCTCACCAAATCTCTGAAATAAATACTGATAGATAGTCGTTACTTTTCCCTTGTAGAAGGCTGGTATAAAAAGAAGCGCTATGAGTATTCTACCAATAAGAGAGCCAAACGCAAATTGAAGGTAAACATAGTCAGTTCTGAATGCATCTGCTGGTACCCCTATAAAGGTCAGAACACTTATCTCGGTTGCCATAGTTGAAAGACAGACAGCTCCCCAAGGCATTCTTCTCCCACCAAGGAAGAAGTCTTCGGTGTCTTTCTCTTGTCTGCCTGTCCAATAGCCGATAAAAACTATCAAACAGAAATAGAGTGTTAGAACTACAATGTCAATACCAGCTAATTGCATAGATAAAGTTAACCCAAATTATGATCGTAGCGAACTCCGTAGGGCAAACCTTTAGGTTTGCGAAAAAAGGTGCATTTCTGTGCAAGGCTGAAGCCCTGCCCTACAATACCCACAAAAATCAATGTATATTCTGGGATTACTCCTCATTTTTCAAATTCATTAGCTTTTCCCAGGGTTTTAAGATAAAATTATCTTTAAATCCCCCCATCGCTCGAATTTGATAGTTTCGGTAAGCTTTATCGTCTTTTGCCAGCTCGTAGTAGCAGGAACTGTAACCAGAACAGTAGCGGTTGTAGGCACCTACAATTTTATTGAACAAACTGGGACTGTTATCAGGATTCTCTCTCGCCTCCATGTAACAAAAATAATATTGCATAAATCCGTAATATAGACTGCTAGAGATTGAACAACAGCCTTTACTATTGAAGAAGTCTTTGTTTAGTAAGATATCAGGGTCAAAGGAAGAACGAGCTATTTGGGTGATGCCCCAGTCATGAAGTTTATTATAAGAACCACTGCTTAAGATGACAAAAAACCAATCCTTGTAACGCAGGTAATGCTGCCATTTGCTTTCCTGCCACGCAAGGGTTTTAAGTGCTAGCAAGAAGAATTCTTTTTCTTGCCCCTCCAATTTATCTCCAAAATCTGCCAGAAGCGTGTTACCAATCTTGTCGATAAGCTTGTCCACAGCTCTGTAGTATTTTACCCGGTTATCTGGAGATTGCCATTCTTCTGGTGTTAAGGCAAAATCAATCTCAATCATTCCTTTGCATTCACCTGTTATATCTGCATAATAGGTGCCACGGTTTCCTGTGATGTCATCATTTAATTTCCATCTATCAAAGAGATCGTATACGCGGGTTTTTATCCCGATACCCTCTTTTTCGAGATCGGCTTTAGGTACAGGGATGAGGCTATCGCGTCGTGAGCCACTAAAATCTCTCTCCCATCGTGAAGACGGTTCATCCAACCACGGCATTGGGGCAGACAATGTTGTGCGGGTGACATCTTTATTGGGCATATATTGTGCTCCCTTTTTAAAAAATTTAGTTGAACATCCAGAAAGACACGAAACTGCACCAAAAAGCAGAAAAAAATAGATCGAATGAAATTTATGAACTTTTCCAACCATAAATTTTTTGCCTTTTATATAAAATTCTTACGCCTGCCTATCTACCGATAGGTAAACCTACCGGTAGGCAGGGATTAACTCCACGGATTAACTCCGCACAGATTGTCCTCGCCAAGGGTTTATATTTTGATGAATATTCTCTTTCGATATAATATAGCGGCAATGCCTATCCATATCAATACCATTACGATAGCATAAAGAAGCGAACCGTTTAAGTTACCTGCTATAGGTACAAAAAAATGCTTATAGGCATATGCGAGGGAAGTTAATTGTGAGCTATCTGGTTCTGTAATTTTCCAGAAGCTTAATAACCTTACCATAAGTCCATTTCCAACGAACATTGCTATGGCATTCATACCTATCGCAGTAAATGGCAACACCCATCTTTTGTAACCCTTTATATCAATTAAATAGTAACACATTGCAAGACAGACCATTGCCATTCCCGAGGTAAATACAGTGTAAGAACTTGTCCATAATTGTTTGTTTATCGGTAGCCATGCGTCCATTATAATACCGGCTAAAATAGCAAAATTGCCAACTACAAAAAGTCTGGCTACCTTTTCAGGCCGGCTTTGGGGAGAACAGAGCCAATCACCAACAAGGACACCAGATAGAGTTGTAGCTATAGCAGGTATTGTACTGAAGATACCCTCAGGGTCAAAATTTGGTTTGTACATATGTCCCTTGAGAAGTAAATTATCGATATATGTGCATAGATTGCCATCAAGAGTGAGTACACCAGGACCGTATCCTGGCACGGGATAAAGTTTCATCATCACCCAGTAAAAAGCCAAGAGAGTTACGGTAATAATAGCGCGTCCCTTCCAGTTAGTTTTGATGAATATGAGTGCACTGAAAAAATAGCATATTGCAATGCGCTGTAGAACGCCAGGGATTCGTATATGCGAAATATCAAATTTTGGAACGATGCATCTCGCGAGGAAAGAAAGGAAGAGCCCAAGTGCAAAGAGTATAATAGATCGCCTTAACATTTTTAAAAATATACTCCGATGTGATGCACCTGCCACAAGACGTTTTGTCAAGGAGAGATTTATTGCTACACCAACAATAAACAGAAAAAAAGGGAAAATTAAGTCTGTTGGTGTCCAGCCATGCCATTCAGCATGTCCAAGTGCTGCATAGACATAGCCCCAACTTCCGGGGTTGTTTACTAAAATCATCCCTGCAATCGTAACTCCACGGAACACATCCAGAGAGACTAATCTACCCGAAATTACTGAAGCAGATTTATTCATTTCAAAATAAAATTAACTTAATACTTATTCTTTTATCTCAATCTTGAGGATGTTTGAAATCCCCGACTCATTCCAATATCGATCAATGAGGGTTGCAGCATAAAAATATGTGCGAATGTAATTCTTTTTACTATCAAAACTCTCAATATGTGTAAAAGGACTACCTCCAAAGTGAATATTGATAATCCCATCATTATCTACATCAATGGTATTATCTGTTGACCTGTAAATTGCATACCAATGATCTGAGGTTGCTGTAACTGGTGGCGTGACTGTAATTTTATAGGTCAAAGAATCAATTTTTGTTAGGCTTATAGTTGGTGGATCTGGCGGTATACTATCAATTAACCTGGTAGCTCTAACCTTTGTCTTACGATTAAAAAAGGTCTTTTCTGCTTCATTCCAATAATTATGCTCATCCCACCATCTGTAACTGAAAAATTGAAACCCGTCTACCCAGGAGATACTTCGACAAGCCTCCACTACTACAGGATGATTTTCCCAAACACCTTGAATAGCAAATTTATATGAACCAAATCCAACAGTATATAATCGCCCATCCGCCACTCCGTCTTGAATATAAGGACTCCAGCACTGATAACCGCCACTTAACATATTATAGAAATCCTGCGGCTCAGTCCAGTGATAATGCATTGGCATTAGTTGGTCGACATAGCCTTCATTAAACCAAAGTGCTGCGTCCTGAAAAACTCTACCATATGCCTGCCATCCACTCCAGTTATATTTTCCTAAAGCCGCTGCTGATAGGCGAACCCAGGGTTTTACCGCCTGTATGGAATCGTGTAAAACTCGAACAAATTCGGTAACTGACCACTGCCACCAATCCTCCCAGGATTCGAACCCTTCAGGCACACCAGCACTGTATGGATGAAGGGTATCGTATAAGTATCGACCACTCTTATTTTCGATCAGTTCCTGGATTTCTTCTTCTGGAGTCATACCTTCCGCTGTAAGCTCTGCGAGTTCTTTAGTCCGCTTGGGATTGAAATACTCATCCCAACGAACATAATCCAGATGGAGTCCATCTATATCGTAATTTCTTACAATTTCCATTGCAACATTTACGAGGTAGTGTCGCACCTCTGCAAGGCCGGGAGAAAGAGATGCAATGTCAGACGGCATAGGATTTCCATCTTCATCCCTACAAATCCATTTGGGATGCTCGTAGGCAGGAGTTCCATAAACTGCGCCTCTGCATTCAAACACATTCATCCAGGCATGAAGTTCAATGCCCTGTGCGTGGGCTTCCTGAATTGCACAGGCAAGAGGGTCATAACCCGGATTGATGTAATTTAGATATTTCCCCCACGGTTCATAAGATGAATTATAGTATGCAGTTCCATTCTGTCTCACCTGCCATAAGACAGCGTTCATGTTTGCACTTTTATGCTTTCTCATTATTTCCCAAATTCGGTCCATGTTTGGGCTTGGCCAGTTGGGGTTGATTTGTTCCCATGTAATCACCCAGGTCGCC
>PEYP01000155.1 GCA_002774315.1 Candidatus Stahliibacteriota bacterium CG08_land_8_20_14_0_20_40_26 | reverse complement strand
TCAAGTTTATTTTCTCTTGACTTTTTTTTGTTTCTATGGTATAATTCAGTCACAATGAGTGAAAAAGTTCTGGTTTCGATCTCTTTGCCCACGAAGGACACGAAATTCACAGAATAAATTTTTTTAATCCCTTAAATCCGATGGTTACAAACAATTAGTCATTTTGCATTTTGATATGTAATCTTGATACTTGATGTCTAATTTTATTATGAGACGTATAGAGATAAAAAGAGAGAATGATATAAGAGGAGAACGAGTAAGACAGGATATAGAGGATCTCGGGCTCTCTTCAGGTAAGGTAGAGGTACTGGATGTATACCTTATATACGGAGATATTACTGATGAAGAGTTTTTAAGGATTGTAGAGGTAGTTACTGACCCTGTGTCCGAAGAATGGGGTGTTTTTAAGTTTGCTAAAAACACAAAGATAATAGAAGTTGCACTGAACCCCGGAGTTATGGATCCAGTTGCCATTGATACACTAGATGTGATAGAGAAAATAGGGATAGAAATTGATGGTGTAAAGACCCTGAAGAAGTATGTGTTTTATGACACAGATGATAAAACGGTAAATCTTGCAAAAGAACGAGTTCTTTTAAATCCACTTATACAACACATTGTTATGGGTAAAGAGACGCTGGAGATGGTTAAACCCGGCAAAAAGAGAACTCCGACAGTCAATGTATCTTCACTTACAGAGAAAGAACTCCTGGATTTAAGCGAGTCTATGGGATTGTTTCTGAATAAAGAGGAGATGAAGGATATTTCCCATTATTTTTCAAAAGAAGGGAGAGCGCCAACAATTGCAGAGCTTGAGACATTCGGAATCCTCTGGTCTGAACACTGTTCACACAAGACAATGAGAGGGAATGTAAAAATTCGAAATTCAAAATTCGAAATCCGAAATCTTCTTAAATCTACAGTAATGAAGGTTACAGAGGACCTGAAAAAACCATGGGTTATTTCGGCATTCAAGGACAATGCAGGTATTGTTGAATTTAATGACGAATATGCAGTTTGCTTCAAGGTCGAGACACATAACCATCCATCTGCGCTTGAACCATTTGGAGGAGCAGCGACCGGTGTTGGAGGAGTTGTAAGGGATATACTCGGTTGTGGGCTCGGGGCAAAGCCGATTGCAAATGTCGATGTCTTCTGTGTTGGAGACCCTGACACATCCTACTCCTCACTTCCAGAGGGTGTATTACACCCCAGAAGAATACTACGCGGAATTGTATCCGGGGTGGGTGATTATGGAAATAAGCTTGGTATTCCAACTGTGAACGGTTCAGTAACTTATCACAAGGATTATACTGCAAATCCTCTCGTTTACTGCGGTTGTGTTGGTATAATACCAAAGGCAAGTTGCCAGAAGAAAGTAAATACGAATGATCTTATAATCCTCGTTGGAGGAAGAACAGGAAGAGATGGCATACACGGAGCTACATTTTCCTCTGGTGTTATGGATGAAAACACACAACAGGAATTCAGCTCTGCTGTCCAGATAGGAGACCCATTAAGGGAAAAAAATCTTCTCGACGCAATACTATCTACCAGGGATAAAGAACTGTACAGTTCAATAACAGATTGCGGGGCAGGAGGAATATGTACAGCAGTTTCAGAACTTGCAGAAGGAATTGGAGCAAAAGTACAACTTGAGAATGTGCCTTTGAAATATAAAGGGCTATCTCCGACAGAAATATGGATATCCGAATCACAGGAGAGAATGGTACTTTCTGCACCTGAAGAGAAATTAGATGAGTTAAAGAAAATCTTTGACGAATGTGAGAGTGAACTTACAGTGATAGGAAAGTTTGTAAAGACGGACAGAATTGTAGTTAGTTATAAAAAAGAGAAGATATGCGATATAGACCTTGATTTCTTACTTCATGGAATGCCTAAGACTGCGAAAACTGCAATTATACCAGTAACAATGGGGAATAGGGAGGAGGTTCCAGAGAATTTGGATATTGAGTCAATTTTTGAGAGTATGCTTTCCCATCCAGATATTGCAAGCAAAGAGTGGATTGTAAGACAGTATGACCATGAAGTTCAAGGAGGAACAGTAATAAAACCTCTTTTGGCTGATGCGGCAGTTATAAAACCGCTATTTATAAAGGGAAATAAAGGTATTGTAATAGGGCATGGACTTGCCCCGTTTTATGAAGATGTATATAAGAATGCCTTGTCAAGTCTTGATGAAGCGGTGCGTAACCTATGTGCAGTTGGAGGAGATCCATCCCACATTGCGCTTCTTGACAATTTTTCCTGGGGTAGTCCAGAAGACCCTGTAAATATGGGCAAACTTGTTAGGGCGTGTGAAGCACTTTATAATGTTGCGAGCGCATATAAAATGCCATTTATTTCCGGTAAAGATAGTCTATATAACGAATTTGAATCAGATAGAGAAAAACAATCCGTGCTCCCAACGATACTTATATCAGGAATTAGTTTTATAGAAGATGCAAGAAAGGGTATTACACAGAGCATTAAGATTCCTGGTGACCCCATTTATATAATTGGCTGTACGTATCCGGAACTCGGTAGTTCTCTTCTTTACCGCTTACTTAAAATTCAGGATGGGGAGGAGCCGTTCCTCCATCCCAAAGAGGCCATTGAACTCTACAGAAAACTGCACATAGCAATAAAAAAAGATGTTATTCTCTCCTGTCACGACTGTTCGGAAGGTGGAATTGGTATTGCCATATCAGAGATGTGTTTCGGTACGGGTCTTGGTATGAAACTTTCCCTTGATAATGTTCCAGTTTCAGGAGTAAAAGATCCTATCGCTATTCTTTTCTCCGAATCCAATTCAAGGTTTATTGTAGAGATAAAAAGAGAAAAAAAGAAAGAATTTGAGGAGATTATGTCAGAGATGCCTTTTGGTAAAGTTGGAGAAGTAATATCTTCAAGAAGTCTTGTCATTGAGAATTTAATCAATATACCTGTAGAAAGATTGGAAAATATCTGGAAGAGTAGGGGATTGTAAAAGGAGATTTTATGAAGGTAAAGATTCCGTTTGGGAAAGAAATATTACATATCCAATTGCCGCCATCAATTTTCGTATACACCTTAAATACTGTTGAATGCGATGATGAGAAGGTGACCCTTACCCATGCACTTGAGAATCCCGTTGATTCTTTGCCCTTTGAGGAGTTTATTCAAGATGATACCGTTATTATTGTGAATGATGCAACTCGTTCTACACCTACATCAAAAATCCTTGAAGTTATTTATCCTAAACTAAGAGGAAAAAGGGTAAAATTTGTGGTTGCGTGTGGAGGTCATGAGCCACCATCTGAAAGCGGACTTGAATTCATATTTGGAAGGTATCTTGCTGACATGAGGGATAAAATACATATACATAATGCGAGAAGAGACCAATTTATAAGCCTTGGCAAGGATAGGTATGGAACCCTGTTAGAGGTATCAAAAATCGTTTATGATGCTCCTCGTATTATAACCATATCATCTGTTGAACCCCACTATTTTGCAGGTTTTATGGGAGGAAGAAAATCTTTCCTTCCTGGAGTCGCCTCTTATACAACAATAGAATCCAATCATTCGCTTGTTCTAAATCCTCATGCGACTACTCTAAATCTAAAAGATAACCCTGTCCATCTTGGAATGGTTGATTTTACAAGAAAGGTTGGAGAGGAAAGAATTTTCACAATACAGGTTGTGACGGATAAAAATGGAAGGATTTACAAGGCAAAGGCTGGGAGTATAGAGAGCGCATTTGAGGAATGCCTCGCCTACAGTATGGAGGTCTCATGTGTGAAACTGGATGAGGCTGTAGATATTGCAGTGAGTGTTGCCGAATATCCTACTGATATAAATTTCTATCAGGCACAGAAAGCGATAGACAATGTAAAACTTGCAGTTAAAAACGGAGGAGTTATTCTATTTGTCTCAGGATGTAGAGAAGGAGTTGGAGATAGAGGATTTATTGATATATTTGAAAAGGCAGGTTCTCCTGAAAAGGCAATGGAACTTGTAAAGAATAACTTCAAACTCGGATATCAAAAAACCTATAAACTTGCGGAAATACTTATTGAAAAGGAGATATGGGGGTATGCAGGGGTAGATTCATCCGTTCTTCGCTCCTGTTTTATGAAACCAGTTTATAACCTTGCTC
The DNA here is from genome assembly GCA_002774315.1 of Candidatus Stahliibacteriota bacterium CG08_land_8_20_14_0_20_40_26. GTDB lineage: Bacteria > Hydrothermota > UBA3073 > UBA3073 > UBA3073 > UBA3073. The sequence continues at coordinate 1,364 of PEYP01000155.1, read as the reverse complement.
AAACTCTTAAAGATGAAGCAAAAAAGGGGAAGAAGATTGCCTTCTTCCCCCAGGGAAATTCCACAGTACCCTATGTATAGATGAATTACAAAAATCAAACCCGCTTGGCGGCAGGCATCAAAGTTTAAAAAGAGCCACGGATTCCACTGATTGACACAGATTTCACCGACTTAATTTATTTAATCTTTTTGGATAACTTAATACTGTCTGTGTAATCCGTGGTTGGAAATCTGTGCAATCTGTGGCTATAATTTTGATATTTCTTTTCAGAATGGAATGAAGTTTGTAGTTTTCTTTATCCTCTTTATAAATGCAGCAAGGAGTTTTGAAGTATTTGTAAGATCTTCAGTTGATACCAATTCTACAGGTGTATGCATATACCTGTTTGGAATTGAAACAAGCCCTGTTGCAACACCTTCTTTTGTAAGTTGTATTACATTTGCATCTGTCCCTGTTGCCCTCGGAATTCCTTCTATCTGATATGGTATCTTCTCTTTCTGCGCTGTTTCCACAAGTAAATCAAAGACCTTTGAATTTATATTCGCGCCTCTTGCAATAACAGGTCCTTTGCCAATTTTTATATCACCGAATTTTACTCTTTTACTTTCCGATTTCAATGCAGGATAATCCGAAGTGAAAGTTACATCTATAGCGATGCCAATATCGGGTGAAACTCTAAATGCCGATGTCTTTGCGCCTCGCAGACCCACCTCTTCCTGTACAGTAGCAACCCCGTATACAGCCGCTTCGAGGTTGGATTTAGAAAGCAATCTGAGCGTTTCGGCAACTACAAATGCCCCACTTTTATCATCAAATGCCCTTGCGACTATCCTGTCGCCTTTCAGTTCCTCAAATGAAACCGCGGGGACCGCGGGGTCTCCCACGGAGACTAACTTTTCCGCTTCTTTCTTTTCTTTCACACCGATATCAATGAAAAGGTCCTCAATTTTTTCTACTTTTTCTCTTGCCTCTTTTGTTAACTGGTGTATGGGGTCTCTTCCAATAATTCCCGCGACCGTTCCGTTTTTTCCCTTTATCCAGATTCTCTCTCCGGGCATGATGTGTGTGTCTATTCCTCCGATAGTAGAAAAGTAAAGAAATCCATCCTTATCTATATACTTTATCATATAACCTATCTCGTCAATGTGGCCGGCAAGCATAACCCTTGGCTTTCCTTTGGGATTTATTATTCCGATAGAGTTTCCATGAACATCACCTTCTACATTGTCAGCGAATTTCCCTACATAACCCTTCCATATTTTTGCAGCGTCTCCTTCAAACCCGGATGGACTCATTGCATTGATCAATGTCTTTAAAAATTCCAGCGATTTCTTCTCCATATATCCTCCAGTAAAAGTGACCAC
>PEYP01000123.1 GCA_002774315.1 Candidatus Stahliibacteriota bacterium CG08_land_8_20_14_0_20_40_26 | reverse complement strand
TACAGCACCCTTCGAAAACTGGATTTTTACCTTGTCGTCTTTATTGAGTAGAATAGAGTTGCTTATCACCTTCTCTTCTGGAAGTTTAAAACATATGCTGTATCCCCTTTCAAGTACTGAAATCGGCGAGAGATCAGAGAGGCGGTTCTTCAGTAGTTCAACCACCTGTCTTTTTTTGTATAGGGTATGCAAAAACCTCTCCTTCATAATCTCGTCAAGATTATTCACTGCTGTGGTTGTCTTTTCCAAAAGATGTCTCCTCTCTCGTGCTATTGATGTACTCAGAGAAAGGAGTATGGTATTGATGTTCAGAATAAGATTCTGGATGACGGTATCGAGTTTCCTTCCGAGTTCATCTGCCCATTGCTGGCGTTCATAGATGATATTGCAGGGCCTTGAAAGTCCATAGCTCATTTCGAAAGAAAGCAGTCTTTCCTTTAAGTTTCTAACCCTTCCTGCAACTGCATTGTATATGTGTTTTTCCATGTTACTCAGATTTAACAGGAGTTCACGAGAATCCCTGACAGCACTTTCTCCTGCGGCAGATGGTGTAGCAGCCCTTGCGTCCGCCACAAAATCAGCAACCGTATAGTCTATTTCATGACCGACCGCCGAGAGCACAGGAATTTTTGATTCGTATATAGCCCTTGCCACAATCTCTTCGTTGAAGGGCCATAACTCCTCTATAGAGCCACCTCCTCTTGTTACTATTATCAGGTCACACAGTCCCCATTCATTGAGTTCTCTTATTGCCTGAGCTATGTCCTCTTTTGCTCCTACCCCCTGGACTTTTGTATCTCTCACTATAAGCTCCACCCATCTCATTCTCTCTTTAATAATCTTCGCAAGATCTCTTATTGCCGCTCCATGAAGAGCAGTAACAACTCCTATTCTCTCTGGAAATGTCGGAATGGGTCTTTTCCTTGAAGGGTCAAACAGTCCTTCTTCCCCGAGTTTCTTCTTAAGTTCCTCAAATCTTATATAGAGATCTCCCCTGCCAAATGGGATCAATTTCCTCACCAGGAGCGAGTATCTACCGCCTTTTTCATACAGATTGAGTTCCCCGTACACCCTTACCATCATCCCATTTTTGATAAGCGAGGCAGTGATGTCCTGATCACCTTTAAATATGATGCAGGAGAGAATAGCATATTCATCCTTCAGGGAGAAGTATATATGCTGAGAGCGTGCAGGACGGAGATCTGTAATTTCCCCTTCAACCCATACCGGAGGGAACGATGCCTCGATCAAATTTTTTATCTCCCTCGTGAGTTCTGATACTGTATAAATCCGCATACCGGGAAAATATCAAAAATTAAAATGTAAATATCAAAATAATAGCCACAGATTACACAGATTTTCACGGATTAAAATTATTTTTCTAATCTGTGAAATCCGTGGCTCCTTTTCGCTGCCTTTGCCACATTCAAAAGCAGGATATAGATTGTTACAGGTCCAACTCCGCCCGGTGTAGGTGTAATCATGCCTGCTACCCTTCTCATATCCTCAAAGTCCACATCTCCTACAACCCTGCCATCCTTTACATTTATCCCAACATCTATCACAGTCGTACCGGGCCTAACCATATCGGCCTTCAAAAACTGCGGAGATCCAACAGCAATGATAAGTATATCAGCGGTTCTTGTATATGATGCAAGATTTTTTGTCTTTGAATGGCAGACGGTTACAGTAGCATCTACACCCTTTTTTAAAAGAAGCAATGCGAGAGGCTTGCCCACAACATCACTTCTGCCGAGTATGACAACATTCCTTCCCGCTGTTTCTAAATTGAATTCCTTAATTATTTCTATTACAGCACCTGGAGTTGGCGGGGTATATATTACATCTCCTGTAACGAGCCTGCCAAGATTTTTATCCGTAATGCAGTCCACATCCTTTATTGGATTTATAATATTCCTGATGCCTTTCTTTTGAAGGGGAAGAGGTATCGGTCGTGAGATGATAATCCCGTCTATATCATTATCCTGATTGAGGGTCTCTATAAAGGAGACAGCATCGTGGATGGATACATCCTTCAGAATTTCTTTTCTGACTATTACTTTTGTCTTTTCTGCTGTTCTTTCGATACTCCTGAAGTATGAAAGCGTAGATCCGTCTTCTGAAAAGCCAACACAACACAGAAGTGGGGGTTTTTTACCACCCTCGCTCAACGCCACAATCTCGTTTTGCAATCTGTTACATATATTCTTCGTTTCAAGAATCATAATTTGACGTCAAGAATATGCAGGGCTAAAGCCCTGCCCTACGTTTTCTTTATTTCTTGTTAGTTTCTATTAGTCCAGTTCGTTCAATAAAATAGGCAATTTTTAGCAAGGTTCCTTCTTCCAATCTCCTGCCTACCAGTTGAACACCTACCGGAAGGCCATTTCTGTATCCTGCAGGAATTGATATTGCAGGGAGCCCGGCAAGTGACACAGAGACGGTGCACAAATCAGACATATACATACTGATGGGGTTGGTTATTTTTTCTCCTATTTTGAATGGCAATGTGGGCGATGTCGGTAAAAGCACTGCATCCACTCTTTTCAGTATCTCCTCAAAATCTATCCTTATCTTCTGTCTTGTCTTTATTGCTTTATCATAGTATTTATCCTTGTACCCAGCACGCAGACTAAATGTTCCAAGCATAATCCTGCGTTTTACCTCTTCACCGAATCCTTTGTTTCTTCTCATTTCATACATCTCCCTGAGCGCATTATATTCATCCTCTCCTGTCCAACCGTATCTGATGCCATCATATCTTGCAAGGTTGGAGGATGCCTCAGATGTCGCAATTATATAGTATACAGGGATACAGACATCAAACCCTGCAATATCAACATCCTCCAACTGGATACCAGTGGATTTAACTCCATCCGTAAATTCGTCCATCACATCCCTCACATCCTGTTCAATCCTCTCCATCAGCTTTCCCCTTACAACCCCGATTCTTATATTCTCCATACCCTTGGTTAATTCATAGTAATATTGAGGCACATCTTCAGGGAGTGATGTAGAGTCCATAGGGTCAAACCCTGCTATTGCCTCCATTATTATAGCTGAATCAACCGCATTATGGGTGATAGGTCCTATACAATCAAGAGAAGACGCAAACGCCACCAGTCCGTATCTTGAAACCCTTCCATATGTAGGCTTCAACCCAAATACGCCACAAAATGAGGCGGGTTGTCTTATAGACCCTCCTGTATCAGAACCAAGTGCAGCGACAGCTTCGAGTGCGGCAACTGCGGCAGCAGAACCTCCGCTTGAACCACCCGGAACATACTCACTATTGTGGGGATTTTTTGTAGAGGTGTAGAACGATGTTTCTGTAGAGGAACCCATCGCAAATTCATCGAGGTTGGTCTTCCCGATAATAACTACACCTCTATCTTCCAGTCTCTTTACAACGGTTGCAGAATAGGGAGATGTAAAATTACAGAGCATCCTCGAACCGCAGGTTGTACTGTGTCCTTCAACGCAGATGTTATCCTTGACTGCGATAGGAATTCCTGTCAGAATATCGATATCCTTTCCCTTTTTTATTCTTTTTTGTAACTTTTTTGCTTTGTTATATGAATCTTCCTTGAAGAGTGTTATGAAGGTATTGAGGGAATTTCGTTCTATTTTCTCGTATGCCTCATCTAATAATGTTTGTACCTGTATATCCCCCTGCTTAAGGGAAAGATGAATATCCGGAATGTTCAATGCAAGAAGGTTTTTCATTGCTATATGACCTTTGGTACCCTGTAATACCTTCCTTCTGATGGCCTTACAGGTTTATAGTCAATTCGTGCCTCATCCTTTCTCAGGGGTGTATAGTGTTCTACACTTTTTGTATCGCTTGCCTTATATAGGGGAATAGTACTAATCGTATCCATATAGGCGAGAATTCTGCCAAATTCATCGGCAAACTTTTCTGTCTTGTCCACGGGTATTTTTATATTTGCGAGTTCAGAAATATTTTTTACCTCTTTCTTCAAGTCCATTTGTTACTCTCAGTCTAAGAAACTATAATTTATAAGATTATATTCCTTATCATTTATAATTGCCTTTGATAGCCCTACACCTTTCTTATACCATTCCTTAGATTCTACTGTAATGTCCTCATTTCCAAATTGATGGGATGAGAAATTTATCCGGGTAGTGCGTTCAACTGCATAACAGTCTCCCGAATGTTCAACAATCCTACCTGAAATATGGATAGAGAAACAGATTTCATCACCGAATACAGTTTCATTCACCGTGTAAGTTTCATTCCATTCATCACCGGTAAGGAGATGTCCGGGCAGGTAGTAAGTCCATAAAAAGAGGGTGTCTTCTTTATTTCCGTCGTTTATTGTTGTAAGAAACAGCCTATCTATCTCCTGGACACCCTTATAAAAAAATTCCTCCCGTACCCCTGTATAGAGAACATAGGCATACCTTGACGCTATCAATCTTGCTTCACCTCCGTACACCTCAATGGTATCACCGTCCGAGGAATAATACCACAGGCATTTCCTATCGATTGGGAAGTAGTCAGAAGCAATCTGCTGCAGAAGATTACTCTCTTTACATCCTGAAAAGATTAAAAGTAACACCAATCCCAATCCCCTGAGGTATCGAAGTGTAGAAGATGTTTGCATAGCCCCCTCCATTACCCAATGGTATTAAAATTCCAGCCAGAAGTCCAAGTTCGTTCTCACTCTCCCGGCATTCGCCTTCTTTTGCAACTATGATGTGGTACGCTGTCTTAAGCTCGAATATCTTGTATTTTATTCCAAATATAGCACGGTATATATTGATGTTTGACGGCGGCACTCCAAGAGAAGCAACTCCCACTCCAAGTAAGGGTTTGATGTCCCTGCCCCCACATATAGAAAAATCCAGATAACTACCTACAGGTAGTTCATTGCCTATTTCACCGAGAGGAATTTGCATCCCTCCACCCGTATATATCTCCATGGAGGCACAGAAGACAGGCACCAAAAGAAGAGTAAATAGTCGGCGATTGTAAAACATACTTATATAGAATATAATCTCGAGTTATGCGTTGAAGAAGCACAAGATTATCCCCTGCCTGCCGTCAGGCAGGCAAGAGTAGAAAGGTGGTTAGTTTGTTGGTTTGTTAGAATCTAACAAACTATCCAACTAACAGACTAATTTTTTAATTATAACACAAATTACAAAAAAATGCAAGTTTTTTTCTTGACAAAATAATCTTTTTATGATATACTATTATTTGTATCTCTACTTACTGCTTCTTGGAGTGAGGGAAGAGAGATGGGATAGATGATTTCTTGCCCTTCGCTTTTCGCTCTTCACGAAGTGCTCTCCCTGCCTGCGGTAGGCAGGTGTGGTTAAGTTTTTAGCAACATCGGGATTTAGGTAGTGTCAAATAGAATATGAAAGAATATGACAAACCACAGAGGTCACAGAGTAAATTTAATTCTTTGTGCTCTCTCCTATTGGACCCAAAGTTTGCCAGAGGTGAGCTACAAGCAAGAAAAACGCTGATAGGGAATTTGAGCACACAGAGAATAAATAAATATTATCTCTCTGTGCCCTCTGTGGTTTATACTTGCATAG